>PMOF01000277.1:0-11272 GCA_003162495.1 Acidobacteriaceae bacterium | reverse complement strand
TGTTCCAGCCACTGGGCATAGGTCATCTGCCGGCGCGGCGTCAGCCAGCGCATCCAGGCGCGGTGGGTACCCTCGGTCAGATAAACGGGAATGCCCAGCTTGCGGGCAGTCACGGCCAGCCCGTTGATATGGTCGGAATGCTCGTGGGTGATGAGGATGGCGTCCAGGGTCTCCGGCTCTTCGCCCGCCAGCCGCATGCGCCGGAACAGCTCCCGGCAGCTCAGACCGGCATCGACCAGGATGCGCGTGCGGCCGCCTGTGATCACCGTGCTGTTGCCCTTGGAGCCGGAAGCCAGAACCGTGAAGCGCACCATGGTCTGAGCATACAGCGAACGGTTGTGCATTTCGAAGCCATGGTGTTGACGGCCTGGGCACTGCCGGTCCGAATTGGAATTCCGCTGAAAAAATGCCGCAGCGGGGCCCGCCTGCCGTATTCTGGCGAGAAAGCTTGTTCTCCGCACAGGACCGTTGCAGTTACGATTTTCACTCGCCGTCTCCGGAGGTCGAAAGCATGCGCAACACGTCGCTCTTGAGTTGCCTGGGCTTGGCTTGCGTAGCCGTGGTCGCAGGGTCCTGTCCGTTCACCGTCGTGCCCACACGGCACGTTCTGGCGGCGGACAAGCCGGATGTCACGACCGCTGCCGGTTGGGATCGCCAGGCCGCCGCGCGCTATCTCGACAGCCGCGAGGTATGGTGGCAGGGCTGGGATCGAGCGCAGAAGGATCACCAGACGCTGTGTGTCTCCTGCCACACCCAGGCGCCCTACGGGCTGGCGCGTCCGGCGCTGCGTCACGAACTAGGCGAGCAAGGCCCTTCGCCTTCAGAGCTGGTGATGCTGGCCAGCGTGGAGAAGCGCGTGCGCGGATGGAATCAGATGCAGCCGTTCTACAGCGACGTTCTCTCCGGAGCCGGGAAGGAGGTCGAATCGCGCAACGCCGAATCGGTGCTGAATTCCGTGATCCTGCTCGGCTACGACACGCGCCAGGGCCACCTGAGCGACACAGCGCGGATGGCGCTCGACAATGCCTGGGCGCTGCAATCCAAGACTGGCGCAGATGCCGGTGCGTGGGTTTGGCAGAACTTCGCCTACACGCCGTGGGAATCGAACGAGTCGCAATATCATTGGGCGGCGCTGTTTGCCGTCGCCGTGGGCAACGCACCCGATCACTATCGCGATGACCCCAGGATCGCGCCCAATCTGGCCCTTTTGCATGGTTATCTGAAAACTCATTACGAAGCGCAGCCGCTGCTGAATAAAGTTGTGGCGCTCTGGGCTTCGAATTGCTTCCCCGATCTGCTCACCGCCGCCCAGCGGACCGGGCTGATGGACGATCTAAACCGCCTGCAGCACGGCGACGGCGGTTGGAGCCTGACCGACCTTGGCTCGTGGGAGCGCCGGGACAAGACGCCGCTCGAAACGCGATCGGACGGCTACGCTACCGGCCTGACCGTACTGGTGCTTGAGGAGACTGCCCTGGATGCGCACGCCCATCCGCAGGTCGCGCGCGGCCCGCAGGTTGCGCGCGGCATCGCCTGGCTCAAGGCCAATCAGGATAAGAACACCGGTGCGTGGACGGCGTGGTCGCTGAACAAGAACCGTGACCTCCAATCCGATGTGGGCAAATTCATGAGCGATGCCGCCACCAGCTACGCAGTGCTGGCGCTGGAAGCGCAACCGTAAGCTGGACGCTGGAGTTTAAGTCATCGGTCGGCCGATCAAGCGCGCGGAATCTCGCTCATCATTCCGATCACGTTGTCATCCGGGTCCTTCAGGAAAGCAATCCACAAATCGTGATCGGGCATCTTGGCGACCAGGTGCGGAGCCTGATGAAACACCACTCCTTGCTCTTTCAAGAATGCATGTGCCTGGTGGATGTCCTCAACCTTGAAGTACAGAATTGTGCCGCCACAAGAGAAAGGCTCCTCGGAGACGCCGATCGTGAAGCGAATATCCCCGCATTGAAAGAAACACATGGCGCCGGCATCGAAGAGAAACTTCATGCCGAGTGTCTTCTGGTAAAAATCCTTCGACCGTGCCAGATCGCGAACGGAGATGGCGATCTGCCCGATCTTGTCGAAGTGTACGGCGGATTGGGTGGTTACGGTCTTGTCCTTGGTTTCGGCGCTCATCGGGACCTCCATTTCATTAGCTCAGCTAACGATATATCATAAAAACGGCTAGCCATGGCAAACAAAATCTCAAAGAATTCGCAAAATCTCGCCGATCGTATCCACTCCGCGGCCATACACCTGCTCCGCAAGCTGCGCAGGCAAGATGCGAACAGCGGTCTGAATGCACCGCGCCTCTCGGCTCTTTCCGTCATCGTCTTCGCGGGACCGGTGACGCTGGGCGATCTAGCCCAGGCCGAGCAGGTTCGTCCGCCGACGATGTCGCGGATTGTGGATGCGCTGGCCGAGCATAGGCTTGTGACGAAGAGAAAGAACGCCAAGGATGGCCGCAGCACGCGTATCGCCGCGACCCAGGCGGGCAGGAATCTGCTGATGCGGGCCCGCGAGCGGCGCGTGCGGGCGCTTGCTCAGCAAATCGGCGCCCTGGACGCGGCGGAGCGGGCGGCTCTGCAAACGGCTGCGGACATCCTGAAGCGGATGATTGACGCCATCTGAGTGACCCCTCGAACGTTGCAGGCCTCGGCAGCGCGCCGGCGCGGGGCTGAGCGGAGGCTATTGCGCGGCCTCGCTCATTACGAAAGCGCCGCAGCACTAACCCATGCCGCTCCCCTTATCACTCGAAAGTGCGATAGACCGGTCGCGCCGGAAGTGGAATCCTCGTTCCATCAACAGTCGCTTCAGCGTGCAACAAGAAAACGTCGCGCGCACCCCTTGCGATGGAGGATGGTCGGCATGAGCAGTAAAACCGGGTTCCTGAACTGGTTGTCCTACGGCGATAAGAAGCAGCCTGAACACGAGGTCGCTGCCGTCGAATTCTCATTTGCCGATGCCAGCACCGGCGAGGATGACAACGAGTTCATCCTGTACCTTTCCCACGCAGTCCGCCCCTTTAGGAAGCCCGGCATTTCGGTCAGACAAGAGTACGAGCTATGGCTTGGAGCGCGTTCCAAAGCGCGCCCGGCTTCGCGCACTCGCGTCGAGGCTTAAAGCGTTTCGGGAAGGTTCGCGGGAATCTCGATGGAGACCAGCGTGCCCCTGCCCGGATTGCTGACGATGGTAAATCGCGCCTGATTGCCATAAAGAACTTCTAGCCGCTCCTGCACATTCTTCATACCGATGCCGTTGCCGGCGCGGGGCAAAGCCGAATCCGGCCGGTTGCCCATGCCCACGCCGTCGTCGGCCACCTCAATCAATACGCGATCGCCCTCGAGACGGCTGCGCAAGGTCACCGTGCCGCCGCGAAGCCGCGGCTCCAGGCCGTGCTTGATGCTGTTCTCGATCAGCGGCTGCAGCAGAATGCTGGGCACCAGCACGGCCAGTGTTCGCGGGTCGATCTCTTTCTCGACTTTCAGCTTGTCGGCGCCGAAACGCACCACTTCAATGTCCAGATAATCGTCGGTAAAACTCAACTCCTCGCGCAACGGGACGTAAGTGTCGTGGTCCTTGAGCAGGGCGCGCAGAATATTGGCCAGCTTCACGATCATCTCGCGAGCCAGTTCAGGTTTCATGCGCACCAGCGAGCCAATGGAATTGAGCGTGTTGAACAGGAAGTGGGGATTGATCTGGCGCTGCAGTGCGTCGAGCCGCGCTTCCAGAAGCAGGCGCTTCTGTTCTTCGAGCGTGAGCTCGATGCGCAGGGCGTTCCAAACTTTCAGTGCGATGCCCACCATGATGGGCGCGCTGAGCCAAACCAGCACCTGAATCCAAGGCTGACTGGCGAGTAGCGCAAACAGCCGCGGCGGATGAGCATAGAGGTGCGCAATCCAGTCCCGCGCCATTTCCATGGCGGCGATGAGAAACAGCAGCAGGATCTGACGATCGATTTGCGGCTTGCGCAGATTGCGGCGCACCCAGCGATAGAGGCTCAGGTCAATGAATGGGGTGAACGACCAGATCTCTTCTTTTTCGACGATGCGGCCCAGTATGCCGGCTGCCAGGCCCAGCGCGACATTGAAAGGCAGGGCCAGATACTCATGGTGATGGACCGCGGGGCCGGCCAGCACCGCTCCGCCCAGCATGGCCCAGCCCGGCCCCAGCAGCAGACCCAGCAGAATCACCGTCTCAAAAGAGATGTCGGCGGCCAGAAAGTTTGGCACGATGGTGCGCACCCACACGCCCAGCGTAAGCGGCACCAGAAAAAACGCCAGCAGGGCCAGGGTTTGGCGCGGACTGCGGCGCTCGGCAAAAATCAGCCGCCGGAAAGTGACTACGCGGGCCAGGATGCTGGCCAGCGAGGCAACCACGCCCAGCTTGACCAGCAGCGTAATGAGAATCAGCCTGTCCATCACTTGTTCAATGTATCGCATGCAGAGACCCGAGGAGCAGCGACAAGCGATCATGCAAAAAAGCGCCCATTTCTCCGACGAGTCCCTAGTCCTTGGTCCCTGGTCCCTGCTCCTAGTCCGCCCTCTGTAGAATGGAAGCATGGGATTTGAAAGCGTGAAGAAGATCGCCGAAGCTGAGTTCCCTACCCGCTGGGGAGACTTCCGCATCCTTGGCTTTGAGGGCCTGCTGCCGGCGCCGCGGCCCGATTGCGAGCCCGCGTCTCGGGTGGGCAGCACGGTCGAAGGCCTGGTTGCCCTGGTCATGGGCGACATCCACTCCACGCCTCCGCTGGTGCGGATTCATTCCCAATGCCTGACCGGCGATGTGTTTGGTTCTCTGCGCTGCGACTGCCGGCTTCAACTTGAATTGGCTCTCGGCAAAATCGCCGAGGCCGGCGCGGGCATCTTGCTCTACGAGCAGCAGGAGGGCCGCGGCATCGGCCTGATGGCTAAACTGAAAGCTTACGAATTACAGGATCACGGCATGGACACCGTGGAAGCCAACGAAGAGCTTGGCTTTGCCGCCGACTGCCGCGCCTACGAGCTGCCCGCCGAGGTCCTCAAGCTGCTCGGCGTCTCCCGCGTCCGCCTGATGACCAACAACCCGGCCAAGGTTGCCGCGCTCGAGTCGGCCGGCATCGCGGTGGTAGAGCGCGTATCCGCCGAAGTCGAGTCCCAGGAAACCTTCGAGCGCTACCTGAAGACCAAGCACGAAAAGATGGGACACATTCAGGATCTGAATCGGGATTCACTGGTCACTGAGGAGCACGCGGGCTAGCCCCGCAGCGCTTTCAGCACCTTGGCCGTGGTCACCACTTGCCCTACATGCCGCTGCGTGTGGTCTGCCACGTGAATCAGCGCGCCGCCAATCGAGGTCGGTAACTGCTTGCGTCCCACGCCGCGAAAGGTGTCGAAGTTTGCAGTGGCCAGCACGCGCACCCGCTCCCCCGCAGTGCTGAACGACGACTCCACCTCGGCAAGAAGCGCGGCCAGGGATTCGTCGCCAGTCTGCTCGGCCTTGAGCGCCGTCAATTGCTCCGCCGTGAGCTGATTCCCTTCCGCATAACTCAGCAGCCGGTCAGTCGAGCGCGCAATATGGCGCAGATGAAAAGCCACCGAAGGCAACCCCATCGGATGCGTGTGTACTTCAGCATCCGTCAGCCCGTCGCTCCATTTGGTAAGATCGTCGAGAGCCAGATCGAAGGCATGCAACACGGCGCGGCCCACCGCGGGAACGTTGGCGTGTGTGCCGCGCAGCCACGGCTCGACATAGGGAGCTTGCACAGGGGGAGTGCTCATAGAGAAGTTGTCCTTTACCCGGCGCTCTTCACCCTTACCACGGTGATCTTGTCGAAGCCCTCTTCAAACACCGGCGGCTTCAGCTTCTCCGCCATCTTGCGCATCACGTCTTCGCTCACAGACCGTTCACGCTTGCTGTTGCGTTCCAGGCAAACTTCCAGCGGCACGTCGAAGAACACAGCCTGCACTTCGTACCCGAAGCTCTTGGCCATCTTGATCCACTGGCGTCGCTCGTGGATGGAGAGATTGGTTGCGTCCACATAATTCCAGGGCATGCGCGCGATTAATCTTGCCCGCAGCAGCGAACGCAAGGTGGAGAAAACCAGCCCCTGGTAGCGCTGCTCCTCCACATCGTCAAAGAGAATGTTGCGCAACAGGTCGCTGGAGAGAGGGGTCACGCCGCGACGCCGAAACCACGTGGTCTTGCCTGAGCCGGGCATGCCGATGGCCAACACCACATAGCCCTTGGGAGCCTGCGGCGACCGCTCGGCGGCGGGAGGCTCGGGCGAAGGCACGGAAGGCGTCTCCGGCTGCGTTTCCACCTCCAGCCGTCCTGAGTCAGGCGGTTCGTTCCATTCAACCTTCGCGGGCCAGTGCGTCCTGGCGGGACGCGCCGGCTGGGCCGGCCGGTGCGCGGGGGGCGGAGCCGGCGCTGTGTGGCTGCTACGCGAATGCGGGGTTGCGGCCGCGGCCGAAATATCGTCGGGATAAAACGGTACCAGCGGAGCAAGTTGATTCGATGGGAGTTCCTGGCCAATCTTGCCTGTAGATTCCGAAGTGTTGGGAGTACGTCTTGAGCGTCTTCTCATGCGCCTTCAACCTTGTGTCTAGTTACCCGAATACCATACTTCCCGAGGGCGCTGCAAATGCTGTGAACACTGTCACATCCCGCCCTGTACCAGAATAGATATCTTGAATCGGCATGGGCTGAGCGGTTTTGGGCGCGTGCCGAACCAGGAAACGCAGAACCGGGAAACAAGGGCGTCCTCATTTGGTGCGCCCGCAGCAGAGTGTTACCATCATAGGTTTGGTGGAATTGCCATCTGGGCCATATCCGGACGGGGAACGCCACGAGCTCAAAACCACAGCCTCACCGAATTCGAAGGAGAAGAGACACATGGCAGTTAAGGTTGGCATCAACGGCTTCGGCCGCATTGGCCGCAACGTCTTCCGCGCCGCGCTTGGCAATTCCGATATCGATTTTGTAGCCGTAAACGATTTGACCAGCCCGGCCACCCTGGCTCACCTGCTCAAGTACGATTCGATTCTGGGCAACCTGAAGAGCGAGGTCACTTCCGGCGAGGATTACATCGCCGTCGACGGCAAGAAGATCAAGGTGTTTGCGGAGCGGGATCCCGCCAAGCTGCCCTGGGCAGAAACGGGCGCGCAGATTGTGGTGGAGTCGACCGGCTTCTTTACCGACGGAGCCAAAGCCAAGGCGCACCTGGGCGCGACGGTGAAGAAGGTCATCATCTCTGCCCCGGCCACCAATGAAGACATCACCGTGGTGTTGGGCGTGAATCAGGACAAGTACGACCCCGCCAGGCACAACATCATCTCGAACGCCAGTTGCACCACCAACTGCCTGGCGCCTCTGGTCAAGGTGATGATTGAAAACTTCGGCATCGTCAGCGGCATCATGACCACCATCCACAGCTATACCAACGACCAGGTCATTCTCGACACGCCGCACAAGGATCTGCGCCGCGCGCGCGCCGCGGCCCTGAGCATGATTCCAAGCTCCACTGGCGCAGCCAAGGCCCTGAAGCTCGTGATCCCTGAGACCGCCGGCAAGCTCGACGGTTTTGCCATCCGCGTACCAACTCCGAACGTCTCCATCGTCGATCTGACCTTCATCAGCGAGAAGACCACCGATGCCGCGGCAGTGAACGCCGCGCTGACGGCTGCGGCGGCGGGCAAACTCAAGGGCATTCTGGGGGTCGAGACCGGCGAGTTGGTCAGCTCCGACTTCAAGGGCGACAAGCGCAGCTCCATCGTCGATGCGCCGCTGACCAAGGTAGTGGGAAACAGCGTGAAGGTGCTGAGCTGGTACGACAACGAGTGGGGCTACTCCAACCGCGTCGTCGATCTGATCGGCTTCCTCGCCAAAAAGGGACTTTAAACCATCGCCACAAATTGGGTGCCCCATCCTTGACGCGCATTTTGCGTCAAGGGTGGGAAACAATCTCCCCATTAAAGATCGCCATGCGCAAAAACATCAGCGGCACCTCTCCCTACGAACCCATCATCGGCTTCTCCCGCGCCGTGCGTGTGGGGAACTCCGTTCTTTTAGCGGGTACAGGTCCAGTCGGCGCGGATCATGAAGACGCGGCCGGGCAGACACGCCGCATCTTCGCCATCGCAGCCGATGCGCTTGCCCAGGCAGGCGCATCGTTCCACGACGTGGTTCGCACCCGCATGTATCTCTCACGCGCGGAAGACTGGGAGGCGGTGGGTCGCGTGCACGGCGAATTTTTCTCCGAGATACGTCCAGCGGCTACCATGGTGGTAGCGCAATTGCTCAATCCCGCCTGGCGCGTGGAAATCGAAATGGATGCCGTCCTTCCCGATACCGGGGCTGACGCCATCCCGGCAAAGTAACCTGTAATTCAAGAAAGATTAACTCCATGTCCAAGCTCTCCATTCGCGACATCGATCTGGCTGACAAGCGAGTCTTCATCCGCGTCGACTTCAACGTGCCTCTTACTGAAGACGGCTCGACCATCACCGACGACACTCGGATCGTGGCCACGCTGCCCACGATCATGTATGCCGTGCAACAGAGGGGCAAGGTGATCCTGGCATCGCACCTCGGCCGGCCAAAAGGCAAGCCGGATCCGAAGTATTCGCTGCGCCCGGTGGTCGATCGGCTGCGGGAGCTGCTCGACCGCAAGCTGGGCGACTCCATCAACGTGGCGTTTTCTCCGGACTGCGTGGGCGAAATCGCCGGCGAATTGGCCCACCAGCTTGAGTCCGGCCAGGTGCTGCTGCTCGAGAACCTGCGCTTCCACGCCGAGGAAGAAGCGAATGATCCGGCTTTCTCCAAGGCGCTGGCCTCGCTGGCCCAGGTCTACGTGAATGACGCTTTCGGGTCCGCCCATCGCGCCCACGCATCCACTGAGGGCATCACGCATTTCCTCAAGCCGGCCGTCGCCGGACTGCTGATGGAAAAGGAAATCACCTATCTCGGCAAAGCACTCGAATCGCCGGAGAAGCCGTTCGTGGCCATCATCGGCGGCTCAAAAATCTCCGGCAAGATCGACGTGATCGACAACCTGCTCGACAAGGTGGACACGCTGGTCATCGTCGGCGGCATGGCTTATACCTTCCAGCGCGCGCTCGGCGTCACCACCGGCAAATCGCTGGTGGAGGAAGACAAGATCGACATGGCCAAACGCGCCATCGACAAAGCGAAAGCGAAGGGCGTCGAGCTGCTGCTGCCCGTGGATAACGTGCTGGCCGACAAGTTCGCTCCCGACGCAAAGACCCAGTTGTGGGACTGCTCGGTGAACTTCCCTGTCGACTGGCAGGGCCTCGACATCGGCCCCAAAACCATCGCGGCCATTGAAGACGTTATCGAAAACGCCCACACCATCGTGTGGAATGGCCCCGCAGGAGTCTTTGAGTTTCCTCGATTCGCCGTGGGCACCAACGCCATCGCCCAGGCCGTCGCAACGAACAGGGCGGCCATCTCCATCATCGGCGGCGGAGACTCAGTCTCCGCCATCAACCAGGCCGGCGTGGCCGACCAGATCACACACATCTCCACAGGCGGCGGCGCCAGCCTTGAGTTTCTTGAAGGCAAGAAGCTGCCGGGCGTGGAAGCGTTGACGGACAAGTAGCTGCTTGAGTCATGGTGCTAGCTGGTTCGTGCGCTTTCATCCGGATCAGCTAGTTCTTTCAGTTCACATACACCTTCAATCGGCGAAATGATATCTTCCTCACCGGGCCCACTCGCGCGCATCGCGCCAAACATCTCAACCCCTGGCGGCATCGGCATCATTTTGGCAATTGGGCGACCATCCTTCGTTATGACAAAGATTTGTCCCTCCTCGGCCACTTGATCTATTAGTTCGAGGCAGCTCGCCTCCAACTCCTCAGCAGAAATTGTGGTCCGCATCAAGGTTCTCCTTACTGTCCTAGATTATCGTCTTCCTCATACTCTATCGGCGTAGTTGAGAGTAATATTCTGGTCAGTCTAAGGGGAATTAGCGCTCCAGGAGGAGGAAGGCGATGGCCCACTACACGCGAGTCTTGTCAAAAGACGAAGAGTTCCCTTCCTTCGTTGAACTCGCCCAGTTGGTGAGCGGCGAGCACCCGGATTACAAACTGACGATCGAAGACGGCGAAGAGGAAGAGTGGGAAACTCTTCTGCTCTCCGGCGTCGATGAAGTCGAAGTCGCGGTGATCGAGCGCAATCCTGTTTTCGACGGTTCGACGGGCCAGGACGAGCTCGCGGACTTCCTTGAAGACCTCCGCGATTGCAAACCGGAAAGCGGCGTGAAATGGCTGGCGGAATACTTCGCCGAAGTGAAAACCATTTACGCATTTCAGCACCTGCAAGGATCGGAAACCGAGGAGGGCAGCAACGCCCTGCATGCGCTGCGCTCGGCTCTCTGGGAACGCGGCGATGCCATCATCCAGGCCGACGGCGAAGGCTTCACCAATGAGGACGGCTACCACATTGTCTGGCAGTTTTCTGACTCGGTCTCAGGCCCTTGGAATATGGGCATCCTGCAAGACGGCACATGGCATCATTTCAAAATGGATCTTGGCGACCCCGACCATCGCGCTGCCTTTCTGAACGGTGAAGTGCCCGATGACCTGACCGCGATACATACCTCCGGATCGAAGGACTAGCAAGCATTCTTTCCGTCTCGCGTGCGTTCTCGATTCCGATTCGCCAGTGCCCGCCGTCACCTCGGCGCCCCAATTCCATCGACTAAAATTGCTTTGAGGAACTAGAAAATAATGTCCCGCAAAGCGCTGATCGCCGCCAACTGGAAGATGTTCAAGACGCCCGACGAGGCGAAGGCCTTCGTCGCTGCCTTTTTGCCCCTGGTCGCCGGCCACAGCCGCGACGAGATGGCCCTGTTTCCTTCGCCTGTGCTGCTGCCTGCCGTGATTGAGGCCGCCAAGGGCTCGAATGTGGCGGTCGGCGCGCAAAACATCCACTTCGCGGAGGAAGGGGCTTTCACGGGAGAGACTTCCGTGCTTCAGCTTCAGGCGGTGGGCGGCACGCATACGCTGATCGGCCACTCCGAGCGGCGGCAGTATTTCGCGGAGACCGACGAGATCGTGAACAAGAAGCTGCACACCGCGCTCAAGCACGGGATTGTGCCCATCGTGTGTGTTGGCGAGGTGCTGGCAGAGCGCGAGGCGGGGAAGACGGCGCATGTGTTGAAGACGCAGATCACCGGCGCATTTGCCGGGATCACTGCTGCATGGGCCGCCGGAGCCGTGCTTGCCTCCATCGTCATCGCCTACGAGCCGGTATGGGCCATCGGCACCGGCAAAAC
>PMOF01000100.1:8350-10737 GCA_003162495.1 Acidobacteriaceae bacterium | reverse complement strand
GCCAGCCCCAGCATTGAGGCCGCGCTCGCCACCTGCGACGCGCAGACTCTCGACCTGATCGCCAGCTTCCAGCACGCCGTTGTCGGCGACCTGCTCAAGAAGACCTTAGCCGCCGCTGAATCTCTCGCTGTGTCCCGCATTTTTGTCACCGGAGGCGTCGCGGCCAATCGCGAACTCCGCCAGCGCTTCACTGCCGAAGCCGCCCGCCGCAACATCAGTGTGTCCTTCCCCACATTGGCTTTGTCCACGGACAACGCCGCCATGATCGCCGCCGCCGCGTGGCCTCGCTTTTTGGCGCAAGACTTCGCCCCACCTGACCTCTCCGCCGACCCGTCGCTGGCACTCGGCCGGTAAGGCGCCCTGACCCAAAATAAATGTCATCCTGAGCAATGAGTAAAAAGCCTGTCACTCTGAGCGAGCGCCGCGCGTCGAAAGCCTGCCCTGGGCGGAGCCGAAGGGGACTTGCGGCTGTTTTATGGCGTGGACACGTCGACTCCGCCGCGCCGTAACGCGCCGCTTCGCCACCCCCAAATCGCGATGAGATACTATCGAATCACGGGCCTCAAGTCCCTAACCAGAAGGAACTCCAAATGCGCCTTTTCGCCAAAATCGTCGCCTGCCTGCTGATCGTCATGGGCGTCATCTGGATTCTGCAAGGCGTGAATATCCTGCCCGGAAGCTTTATGACCGGGGACATACGCTGGGCCTGGCGCGGTGCCTGTGCGGCGGCCGCCGGCATTCTGCTGCTGGTCTTCGTGATCCGCAAGCGCCGTTGAAGGATCTTTCGTCGCCTGCCACCTACTCGGAAGTAACCTGCCCGCTGGACATGTTTCCTCTCGCCCTCGCCGGCGAATCTCTCGATAACTTAAGGCTTTGACACGGGCCGCCGGCCTTCTGCTACTTGTCGTCAGCCGCGAGGACCGCTGCATCGAAATGTCACCGGCATTCTGCCCGTTGCCATCCTCAGAGCACGATGGAGTATGATCCGAACACGGACCCCCCCATCCAATCAATAAGGAGCAGACTCATGCGTGGTTTCTTCACCATTCTGGCCTTTGCGTTGATGGCTCTCGGTGGGGTTTGGATCCTCCAGGGTCTGGACATCCTGTCCGGCCACTTTCTATTCGAGACCGGCAAATATTGGCCATACTACGGCGCCGGTGCGGCGCTGGCTGGCGTCCTGCTGCTGATGGCTTCCGACCGGCACCGCCGCTAAAGCGCCGCCGCGTCCAACTCTCCGGCGCGGCGATCCAGGTTCTGCGGTCGCTTGTGCCTGTCCTCCGATCTCTAATCTTTGACCCCAACCGGTGGCAGCTTAATGGTCGTCGTTGCCAGTCAGCCGGAAGGTGATGGTGCCCCAGAACAGGCGCGCCCGCATCTGCACGGGCAGGTGGCGCTCGTCGTCGGTATACCAGATCCAGATGTTGCCGCGGTTTTTGACCACGCCGGCGTCGGCGGTGGGTTGCACGCGCAGCGTTTTGAAGGTTCCCAGCGTTGTCTTGATCTCTTCGCGTCCCTCCACCTTCATGGTCACCGGTACGGTGTGCAACGCGTCGACTACCGGCAGGACGAAGTTTTGCCCCAGCGTCATCGGTTGCGAGGAGGCATAAAAGATCCCGGTCAGCAGATCGGTGAGACAGCCCGAAATGGGCTGCTCCAGATGCTTGGGCTGGCCTGTCACCAGGTTTTTCTCGTCCAGAATCGACTTGCCCTGCTCGTAATCCAGCTTGAGCGTGGAGTTGATCTGGCGCCGCCCCTCGACCGTCTGCTTGTCAAACTCGTAGGTGCACCCTTTTTCGCGGTCGAACGTGGACTGAAACCGGTCGCCCACGTGAAACAGCAGATTGACCGCACCCAGGGTGTCCGCGTTGGCGGTGATACGCTCGCGATCGCCCGCGGCTTCAAAGTGGAGCACGGCGGTCCCGGCGGGAAAAACGCGCCAGTCGACCGAATAGATGAGGGTTTGCTTTTGCGGAAAGCTGAAGCCGGCGCGCGGCGGCGTGAGAGGTGCCACCTGTTGAGCGATAGCCGCACCGCCCATGACATGCGCCAGGGCCAGGGTGCAAACAAGGCTTGCCACATGCATGCGCATCTTCACCGTCAGGCTGGACTCCTTGATCGACTTGCCTTGATCGACTTGCCTTGATCGACTTGAATGATGGACTGCGCTGGCGCCCGAAACGCGCTCATTGCAGCCCATGGAAGATTGCGCCAAGCGCCGGCCGCAGCAAGAGCAGGCTGAGGTAAAGCAGCGTGGCCCCTATAGCAGCATTGTACTCGCGGTGCCTGAGGTAGAGGCCAAAGCTGAAGCCGCCGGCCGCGATCCCGGTGCCATTTTGAACTCGGCCGGGTGTAAGGCGCGGAATCAAGCGGGGGACGCGCAGACA
>PMOF01000100.1:0-8338 GCA_003162495.1 Acidobacteriaceae bacterium | reverse complement strand
AGCACCAGCGCCACCGGCCAACTGAGCAGCGCCAGCGCAAACCCTGCGGCCATCAGCATCGACCCCAGGTAGAGCGGGTTGCGCGTATGCGCGTAGGGACCCGTCACGGTAAGCTCGCGGTTCTTTTTCACGTAACCGGCTGCATAAGCACGCAGCCAGAGACCGGGCAGCACCAGCGCCAAGCTCCATGCCACCGCCGCTGGCAACGGCGCGCGACGCCACAGCTCAAAGAGATAGAGTGCCGCGGCCAGAAAGCCCAACGGCACCCGGATGCGGCGGGCCACGCGCTGCCAGCGTGCGATCCAATCTTGCTGGGGTTGCTGATTTGGCTGACTCAACGAATAAGCTCCTGATGGGCAGGGCCGATTGGGTTTTGAGGTATCCCAGGTCTCAAGATCGAGACCTGGGCACACTCGACTGTTGGATCATAAATGGGTCACAGGTGAATGGGCCTCCTCGGCAGCGAGTTCATCGGCCACCCGCAGCACGTCTTCCGGCTGGATGGTCAGCAACCCGGCTTCGGGCGCTGCGTGCCGGGTATGGTCACGGCGACTCTCCGGACTCCGCAGCACTCTGAAGCGGGTCCCGAAGGGTCCGTTCCGGCTGGGGTCGGTGGGTCCGTAGATGCCCACCACGGGCCGTCCCAGAGCGCAGGCCAGGTGCAGTGGGCCTGTGTCCCCGGCGACGCATAAGGCGATGCGGCGGGTGAGGGCGACAAGTTGGCTCAAGGTGACGCTCAGCGCGGTTGCCCCGGCCGTCGACTGCACGATGGCGTCGGCCAGCCGCTCCTCGCCGGGCCCCGCGTTCACCAGTACCCGGCAGCCGCGGTCGATGAAGCCCTGGGCCACGGCAGCGTATCGCTCCGTCGGCCAGCGCTTTGCGCCCCAGCCGGCGCCGGGGTTGATGAGGACCGTGCGTTGTTTGCTGTCAGGGGTCAAAATTCCATCCGCCCAGGCTTCGGCCGCGGGATCAATCGGCAACCAGGGCGTGGCGGGCTTCAAATCGTCACCGGCCACCGCTGAAGCCAACTCCACATCCTGCTCAATCACGTGGGCCCCCCGGGTGACGACCCGCTCCGTAAACAGCCAGCTCGCGGGGCGCTCGCGAGGTGCATCTTCGCCGATCAGCCGCGGGCAATGGGCCAGCCGCCCTATGACTGCCGACCGGATCGCCCCTTGCAAGTCGAGCACGGCGTCATATACGGTCGCGCGGAGTGCGAGCCGCAAAAGCTTGATTTCCTTTAGAGTCGCAGAACTGAGCGGCGCTTTGCGCCATTCCCGGGTGGGGGCGAAGAAAAGCCGGTTCAACAACGGCTGCGAGGTAACCCGACCCAAGCTGTCCTCGGCGGTGAAGAGCGCCTGCCAGCGCGGCTCCGCCACCCAGTCGATCACCCATTCGGGATGAACCTGGCGCAGCGCCGTCACGGCCGGCAGCGCATGCAGAATATCGCCCATGGCGCCCAGCCGGACCACAAGTAAGCGAAACTTGGACTGCGTGTGCAAACTCTGATTTTCTCACAGACGCGGGTCAGCGGAACTTGATTTCAGGCGCCCTTCCAGCCAGTCGATGGCTTCAGATACGTTCTCGATCTCGATGCGCAGGCCGGCGGTTTGCAGCCGCAGAGATTCCGGAAAATCAGAAGCGAGCTTCCCCAGCCGGACGAAATCTTTTCCGGTGGTGAGAAGGACTCCCGCTCCGGCTGAGCGGGCTGCGCTCGCCAGGCGTTTCAGATCCGCGGCGCTGTAGCGGTGGTGGTCACGGAAGGCAAAGCGAGCGGCTACATGCAGCCCGCCGGCCTCAAGCCCCTCAAAAAACTGCTCAGGCCGCGCAATGCCGCAAAAGGCCACGACCGGCTCCTCGACAGCCGGAACCTCCATTTTGCGGTGCAGCCGCCACAGCGGACCTTGCCAACCCCAGGCCTTCAGGTCTTTTTGTAGGTTCGGTTCCAATCCCGGTCCTTCAGCCGTAATGGCGATCACGCCGGCGCGGCTCAAAGCTTTGCGCGGCTCGCGCAAATTGCCCGCGGGAAGCAGGCTATCCTGCCAGTCCTGCCGGTCGAGCAGCACAATGTCGAGGTCGCGGTGAAGCTGGCGATGTTGAAAGCCATCGTCAAGAAGATGCACGGCAAGATGCGGTGAAGCTGGTCGTGCCGCTTCGGCCATCAGGCCGGCTTGGTAGCGCTCCGCGGCCACATAAACCGCAACCCCGGCTTCTCGCGCCATCAGCAGCGGCTCGTCGCCGAACGCCTCCGCGCTTTCGCCAATCGACACCCGGGCCGGCAGCTTGCTTTGTCGTCCATAGCCACGCGAGAGCACGTCCACCTGAACCCCGCGTTGAGTCAGCGCCCTGGCCAGCGCGATGGTGAGCGGCGTCTTCCCCGAGCCGCCCGTAGAAAGATTGCCGATGCTGACCACCGGCCAGCGCAGACATTGCACCGCCTCCCAACCTTTGTTGAGGCGCAGTTCGCGGAGCGCCAGCCCTGCTGCGTAGAGCGGCGTCAATGGGACCAGCCAGTGGCGCTTCAACCCGTCTGCTCCTCGCCGCCGAGCAATACACGGAGCGCGCGAACGGTTCGCTCCGTCGCGCCCGCCTGGCTTGAAAAAACTTCATGAGCGCGTGCCCCCATCGCCGCGGCGGCAGCCCGATTCCGCAGCAGATCGATCAAGGTCGCGGCCAGATTTTCTTTGGTAGCAATCCGGATGGCGTCCCGCGCCACCAGGCTGTCAGAAATTGCCCGAAAGTTGGCAGAGTGCGGGCCCATGACGATGGGAACTCCAAACTGCGCAGGCTCCAGCGGGTTGTGCCCGCCGGCTGGAATCAGGCTGCCGCCGACAAAGGCCACGACCGCCAGCGAGTAGACCGAAGCCAGTTCGCCGATGGTGTCGAGCAGCACGATTTCGCCGGGCCTCAGCGGTTTGAGCGATCCACTAGGTTGCGCCCGCCAATCCGACCGCTTGACCCAGGAGAAAGCAGACCGCTCCAGCAACGACGACACCGCCCCAAATCGCTCCGGATGCCGTGGCGCAAGCACCATGGCGAGTTGGGGATTGGCTTCGAGCAAATGCGGCCACGCGTCCAGTAGTGCTGCCTCTTCTCCCTCCAGCGTGCTGCCGGCCACGATCAGCCGCAGCCCGGAAGACAAAGCCTTCAATTGGAACGTAGCCTCGGCCTCTCCCGGAACGCGCACGTCAAACTTCAAGTTGCCGGCCACGTGAACCCGCTCCGGCGGGCAGCCCAGAGCTTTTAACCTTTCAGCGTCGGTTTCACCCTGCGCCAGCAGACAATTGAGCCGCCCCAGAATCGGCCGCCACAATTTCCTCAGCAGCCGGTAGCGCGGCCACGATCGGTCGGAGATGCGTGCGTTCACCACCGCCACCGGGATGCTTCTCCGGAAGCAGCCATTGAGCAGGTTGGGCCAGAATTCCGTCTCCGCAAGCACCAGCAACCGCGGCTGAAGCGCGTTTAAATAAGCCCGAACCGCCCAGGGCAGGTCCAGCGGACAATAAAAAACCCGGCTCTGCCCGAAGCGCTCACGCGCCAGTTGCTGCCCTGTTCGGGTGGTCGTCGAGATGACCAGCTTAAACCCTGGGAATGCCCCATCCAACTCGTCCACAAGACGGCTTGCCGCCAGCACCTCGCCCACCGACACGGCATGTAGCCAGATCAACGGGCGCTCCCGGCCTAAAGTCGCCAGCTCAGCCGGCACTCTCCCCAGCCGCGCGCCCAGCCCTTCGCGGTATTTTTGCGTAGTGGCCATCTGCCACAGCCACCACGGCGCTCCCGCAAGCAGAGCGGTCAACAAGGCCAGGTTATAGAAAAAGAGAATCATGCGTGACGGAAATTGCCATCCCCCGGTCTAACCCTCAAATGATACAGTCGAGCACGATGAGGGTCTTCCGGGTGCTTCCGCTGCTTGCGATCTGGCTGTCGCTGCCTGCCGTGGCCAGCGAACATGCGCCGCCTGTGCAGCCGGCCACGTCGTTCGCAGCGGTTGAGGTGCATGACGATGAGAAGTTGGCCATTGCCGCCGAACCCTACGACACGCGCGAAAAGGAAGCCATCTTCCACGTCGATTACCTGAGCCACGGCGTCATGCCGGTGCGTCTTATCGTCACCAACAACGGCGACCACCCCGTCTCCCTGCGCGATGCGCGCATTCTTTTCATCACCGCCGCCGGTGAGAAGATTCAGGCTGCCGAGCCCGAGGACGTGGAGCGGTTGATGACCCAAAAGGAGCGCCAGGGCAGCAAAATCCCCATGCCCGGCCCCATACCCTCCATCAAGTTGAAGCCCAAGGCCAGCAACAAGGAGATCGAGGAGGATTTCGACAACTTCGAGTACCAGGCCCTGGTGGTTGAGCCGCATACCACCCGTGCCGGCTTTCTGTTTTATGACGTGTCGCAGCTCGACCACCCGCTCAAGGGCGCCAAGCTCCACCTGCACGCGCTGCGCGACGCTGACGGCAAAGAGCTATTTTATTTCGAGATTCCCTTCGACAAATACCTCAAGTCGAAATCGAACCAGATGAACTGATTCGCTCCGTCCGCTCACTCGTAGTAAGTAGCCGTCGTCGTGTCCGTCTCCCAGATGGTGCAGTCCTTCACGCGCACGCGCCCTTTCGACATAGCGGCAAGCTGGTCCCTGGTCTCGTCGTAAAAATATTTAGCGATGTTCTCGGCCGAGGGATTCAGCACCTTGAAGGGCTCCAGGTCATTCAGCATCTGGTGGTCGATGCGTTCAATCACCGGGCGCAGCACCTGCTTGAGCAATTTGAAATCGAGCAGCAGGCCGGCCTCGTCCAGCTCCGTCCCTGCCAGGGTCACGCGCACCTTGTAGTTGTGCCCGTGCGGGTTCTCGCACTTGCCCTTGTAGTTGCGAAGATAGTGGCCGGAGGAGAATCCGGCTTCCACGGTGACTTCATACATCGGCGTCTGCTCTTGTCCTGTGCGGGAAAGGTCCCAGATTCAATTCTAGTGCTTTTCGCCGCGGCGTTTGCCACCCCGTGGACGAAGACCTATCCACGGGGACCCCGGCGCTTGCTCCGCGCCGCCAGCCGCGCTTCTTCGCTGCGCCGGTCCACCTGCTCGAACAGGTGGCTCATCACCCCGATCAGCGCCGAAAGCAGCCCGAACAGTAACAGGAACAGCGCCACAGTTCGCCATAGCGATCCGTTGGTCGGCAATCCCGGCTGGAAGCTCGAAGGCACCAGGGCCATGCCCGCCGAAACTGCCGCGAACAGCACCAGCGCAGCGGCCAGAATGTAGAAGTTGCGCGACATAAAATGAGGGCGCGGGGAGACACCGCCGAGCCTGATGCGATTCTACCTATCCGACTCAGCTAGGGCCGAAAAGGTCTGCACTCTCCATCACCGTGACCCCGGCCTCGGCAAACTCCGCTTCAATTTTTGCCACCGATCCGTTCAAGTCGATGGCCCGGCACGCATCGCGCAAAATAATCGCCTGCAAGCCCAAACGCCGCGCATCGAGGGCCGAATAGCCGACGCAATAGTCGTAGGCCAGCCCGGCCAGAAAAACGCGGGTGAAATTGCGATCGCGCAAATAATCGCCCAGCCCGGTGGGCGTGGTGCGGTCGTTCTCAAAAAACGCGGAATAGGAATCGATTTGCGGCCGCGCGCCTTTGCGCACCACCATCTCCGCCTGCGGCAAATCGAGCGCCGGATGAAATTCCGCGCCCTTGGTGCCCTGCACGCAGTGATCGGGCCAGAGCGTCTGCATCCCGTAACTCAGTTCGATCTGCTCGTACGGCTTTTTCCCTGCGTGACTTGACGCGAAAGAAGAGTGGCCCGCCGGGTGCCAATCCTGGGTGAGAATAAAGTGCTCGAATCTGGGTGCAACCTGCTGAATCACCGCAATGACGGCATCTCCTCCCGCCACGTCCAGAGCGCCCCCCGGACAGAAATCGTTCTGAACGTCGATGACCAGTAGGACATCTTGCGCGGTGATATTCTTCGGTGTCATTCGTAATCTTCAAGCAGCCTTGGATTTGCTGATTTGCGCTCTCCTAATTTTGGGTAGGCAGACCATCCACTTGTAACTCGAGTCGATCTGCAACATCGTCGTATGAAATCTCAATCCTGTTTAACGGATATGAATGCTTGCGGTTGTTGTAGAAGACGGTAGCGTAGAACTGATTTGCAACAATTACGCGTGCCTCCTGGGTATTTTGATTTATCACGTAAGCCATACCACTCTGGCGGCTGAAGATGCGAAGAGTAATTTGCTTCCCTTCCCATCTCTGGAGTTCATAAGTCTTCCCAGTTCGCGCTGCGAGCAAAGATTCATACCTCTCAGAGGTTGCCACAACCGTTCTTGACCCGTCCCGAACGAAAAGCGGCCCTGCAAAGTGAGGTCGCGAAGGGCTTCCAGGGACGATGAGCGCCAAACATTCCTTCCCATTTTCCTCGACTGTCTTGGTCGTGTAATAGATAGCCGGATAGATGCTCTGCATCTTCTTGGAGAGAGTCTTTTGGAGGCTGTCGAGACTCGAACTATGAGACCCGATTTCGCCGGCATCAGTAGCCCCAACGAACAGAACGCCCTCTTGGTCGTTCGACAATGTGTTTGCGAACGCGACTACTGTCTTGACGCAATCGTTCATATCTCCAATTGTCTTTCGTTCGACGAATGAGTGTTCCGTCGAGTGAAGGAGCCTTAACATATCCGTTTCGTTCAGCGGCATCTCCGTCTACCCCAGACCAAACAAGCTGTTAAATCATTATGCGTCCAGTTGCTAGAGAATGAGGGTTCAGCCTTCAAAGGATATTTCCAAATCGGCTCAGTACAAATTTCTCAATCCCGCGGCGATGATACAATGTAGATACAGGAGCTGACATGCAGGCACAAGTGCTGAAATGGGGAAATAGTCTGGCGGTGAGGATTCCGAAGCCAGTGGCGGAGGACGCTCACTTTGAGGTCGGGGACTCGCTGGAGATTGCTGTCAGCGCCGATGGGATTGTGCAGTTGCAGCGGGTTGGCACGGTGCCGACCCTGGCTCAAATGGTGGCCCAGATCACCCCTGAGAATCGATATGCAGAAGTATCGGTTGGGACGGAGACGGGAAGGGAAATCGTCGAATGGTGACCCCGTACGTTCCCGACGCCGGAGACATCGTTTTCATGGATTTCGATCCGCAGGTTGGCCGGGAACAGGCAAAACGCAGGCCTGCATTGATCTTGACCGACCTGCGTTACAACCGGGCGAGTGGATTGGCGGTAGTTTGTCCACTGACCAGCAAGGTGAAGCCTTACCCATTTACTTTGCCGATCACCGTTGGGGGTGTTGAAGGGGCCGTGCTTGTCGATCAATTGAAGAGCATGGATTGGTCGGGCCGCGGGGCTGAATTCCATTCAAAGGCTCCGGCGTCCATGATGTCGAAAGTTCGTCAGTACATCGCGGTTCTGCTGCAAATCCCAACCCGAAAGTGAAATGGTCCGAAGAAGTCTCTGTTGCCAGGCGGACATTTTCTGCGAGGGACCATCACGCGGTTCAGTCCTTCTCAAAAAACCTCTCCACATCGGTAATCGTCTCCGTCATGCGATAGGGCGGCAGGCTGGCGAGAAACGTCTGCCCATATCTCTGCCTGCGGATGCGCGGGTCCAGCAACACCAGCACGCCGCGATCTTCGAGCGAGCGGATCAGCCGGCCAAATCCCTGCTTGAGCGTGAGCACCGCCGCCGGGACCTGGTAGTCGAAGAACGGTTTCCCGCCGGCTTCTTCGATTGCGCGCATGCGCGCGGCGACCACCGGGTCGCTGGGCACGGCAAACGGCAGGCGGTCGATGATGACGCAGCTCAGCGCCTCGCCTTGCACGTCCACGCCCTGCCAGAAGCTCGAGGTCCCGAACAACACAGCATTGGGCGTCGCACGAAACTCTTCGAGCAAGGCCTTTCGAGGAGCGGTACCATGCAGCAGCAGCGGAAAATCCAGCACCGGCAGCAGCCGCTCGTACAGGTCGCGCATCTGGCTATAACTCGTGAAAAGGCAGAACGCGCGCCCGCGCGTAATGTGAAGCACGCGCCGGATGCACTCTGCAGCGGCTTCCGGAAAGTCGGGTTCGCGAGGATCCGGCATATTGGGCGGCAGGTAAAGCAGCGTCTGCTCGCCGTAGCGAAAATGCGAGGGCACCACCAGTTCACGCGCTTCCGTGAGGCCGAGGCGTTTGCGCATGTGCTCAAAGCCGCCTTGCACGGTGAGCGTTGCGGAAGTGAGCACCACGGTGGGAATCTGATCGAAGACCAGTTCGTGCAACAGTTCGGAAACGTCGATGGGCGTGGCCTGCAGGAATGTAGTTCGCGGCTGGGGCCGGAATGCGGCCATTC
>PMOF01000187.1 GCA_003162495.1 Acidobacteriaceae bacterium | reverse complement strand
GTGCCCAACGCCGGTGCCTACGACGGCGTGCTCGGCGTAACCCTGGCGCTGGAGTGGGTCGGCATTGCCCAGGATTTCCAGTTGCCCATGGCCATTGAAGTGATCGCCTTCTCAGATGAAGAAGGCGTGCGCTTTGGCGTGCCGTTCCTCGGCAGCCGCGCGGTTGCGGGGCGCTTCGATTCCGCGCTGCTCTCGCTCACCGATCCCGCGGGCATGACCGTCGAGTCAGCCATGCTCGCCTTCGGACTCGATCCCGGCCGCATCGGCGAAGCCGCTTTGTCTGCCGAAGCAATCGGCTTTGTTGAGATTCACATCGAGCAGGGGCCGGCGCTCGAAGCGGAAGGCTTGAGTGTTGCCGCGGTCACTTCGATTGTGGGCCAGACTCGGCTCACTCTTTCCTTCAGCGGCCTTGCCAACCACGCTGGAACCACTCCCATGCACCTTCGCCGCGACGCGCTGGCCGCAGCCGCGGAGTGGATCACTGCAGTCGAAGTGCTGGCCCGGCGCACCGAGGGCCTGGTGGCCACCGTGGGCAAAATCAATGTGGATCCCAATGCGGCTAACGTGGTTCCGGGCAGCGCGCAGGTGAGTCTGGACCTGCGCCACGCTCACGATGCCACCCGCGCGCAGGCCGTAGAAACGCTGCTCGCCGCGGCAACCGGAGTTGTCGAGCGTCGCGGGCTTTCCTTGCAACGTACAGACCAGTTGGACCAGCCGGCCGTTCCCATGGACGAGCGCCTGACCTCTTTCATGGCCGATGCAATCGAATCTGCCAGCCTTCCTCCGAAAACCATGACCAGCGGCGCCGGCCACGATGCCATGGTGATGGCCGCGAGAGTGCCCACCACAATGCTTTTTCTGCGCAGCCCCGGAGGTATCAGCCACCACCCGTCTGAAACCGTGCTCGGAAGGGACGTCGAAATCTCTCTCAACGTCGCCCGTGAGTTTCTGCTGCGCGTTGCCAACGATATTCGATAGAATTCCCCAACGAGGTCACGATTGCATCATCTGGGAGCCACTCGAAGCAGCCTGAAGGCCGATCACCTGCTGCATACGCCGGACACCTTCATCCGCACCCCCTTGCCTGGCGCAACCGGCGTGCAGTTTATCGTCCACGTCGCGCCTCAACTCGGCGCTCGCTTTACGCAGATGACCGCCGAATTTGAGGTCGATGGAACGCTTGGGCCGACTCCAGCGCAGCGCTTTCTCTATCTCCTCGAGGGCAAAGTGGAGCTGACCGTTGCCGGCCGAACCCAAGTCATCGTTCCCGGTGGTTTTGCTTACCTGCCGCAAGGCACGAAGCACACTGCCCGCGCTCTCACGGCCGCACGCGCGGCCCTGATTGAAAAACCCTACGAAGCGGAAGCAGGCGCGCCCGCACCGGAAGTCGTGATTGGCGTCGAATCCTCCATTTCCACTTTGCCGCTGATGGGCGATGATGCGCTGCGCGTGCGCTCGCTGATGCCCGATGGCCCGGCCTACGACTTTGCCGTGAACACCATGACCTACGATCCCGGCGCGGCGCTCAGCATGGTCGAAATTCACATCATGGAGCACGGCCTGCTGATGCTGGAGGGAGGCGGCATCTACAGGCTTGGCGACTCGTGGTATCCGGT
Source organism: Acidobacteriaceae bacterium (assembly GCA_003162495.1). Classification (GTDB taxonomy): domain Bacteria; phylum Acidobacteriota; class Terriglobia; order Terriglobales; family Acidobacteriaceae; genus Telmatobacter. Next base: position 1,535 of record PMOF01000187.1, on the reverse strand, counting down.
CGAGGCCGGCGACTTCATCTGGATGGCTCCTTATTGTCCGCAATGGTTCGGCGCTCTGGGCAAGCGTCCGGCCAAATATCTCATCTACAAAAACTGGCGCAGGCATCCACTCGGAGCCGCGGTGAAGCCATGACCGCACAGCCGAATCGCAACCTCGATGGGCTGTTGCAGGAGTTGGCCGCCCTGGCGCGCATCTCCGCGGCCGAGCCTCCAGTGGTCACGCGTGTGGTGTTTAGCGAAGCGGACCTCCGCGCGCGCGCCTACGTCAAGGGCCTGTGTTCCGCGGCGGGACTCACTGTGCATGAAGATGCGATCGGCAATACCTTCGCCCGCTGGCAAGGCGCCGACCCTCAGCTTGCTCCGATTGGAACCGGCTCGCACATCGACGCAATTCCCAACGCCGGTATGTATGACGGAACCGTGGGCGTGCTCGGCGGACTGGAAGCCATTCGCGTTTTGCAGTCTATGGGTTTTACCCCGCGACGTTCCATCGAGCTTGTCATCTTCACGGCCGAGGAACCTACCCGCTTCGGAATCGGCTGCCTCGGCAGTCGCATGATGGGCAATGTGCTCACACCCGCAAAGGCTCTGGCGCTGCGCGACAAGCAGGGCGTTGGGCTGGAAGAGTTGCGAACACAAGCAGGATTTTCCGGTCCGCTTGAATCTGTCGCGCTGCCTTCGGGACGCTTCCATCAGTTCATCGAATTGCATATCGAACAGGGACCGCTGCTGGAGCAGGAAGGAATCGATCTCGGCCTGGTCACTTATATTGCCGCGCCTGCCAGTTTGCGCATACAGCTCGAGGGCGAAGGCGGACACGCCGGCGGCAAACTGATGCCAGGCCGCAAAGATGCGCTCACCGCCGCCGCGGAATTGATTCTCGCGCTTGAAACGGAGGCCCTCTCTACCGGCGCGATTGACACCGTGGCCACCGTGGGCGTTTGCGAGGTCTTTCCCGGAGCGGTCAACAGTATTCCCTCGCGGGTGCGCCTGGAAACCGACATACGCGACACGGATGGCGCGCGTCGCGACCGCGTGCTGGATGCGTTGCGCGCCGCCTGCGCCGATGTCTCCGCGCGTCGTCGCGTACACATCACCACCGAGCTGGTCAACGCCGATCCGCCGGCCACCTGCGACGCCGCAATCCTGGCTGTGATGGAAGCCTCCGCGAAAGAAGCGGGCCGAACCTCGAAGAAAATGGTGAGCCGCGCTTATCACGATTCACTTTTCATGGCGCGCATTGCACCGGTCGCCATGCTGTTCATTCCTTGCCGCGGCGGCGTGAGCCATCGGCCCGACGAATACGCCTCGCCGGAGTGGATTGCGAACGGCGTTCACGTGCTGGCGCGCACCCTGGCCACCCTGGCCAGTTAAAGCATTCACTTTCAAATGGAACCGTGCCGATGTATCCTATGCCTCAACCTGTGCGCAGAACCAGGCTTCCTTCAAACATGAGCACGAGCGCAAAAACCCGCATTGTTGGCGCTCCCGTCCCCCGCAAGGAAGGCGTCAACAAGCTGCTCGGCCGCGCGCGC
>PMOF01000136.1:23158-25976 GCA_003162495.1 Acidobacteriaceae bacterium | reverse complement strand
CGTACGCGGTCGACCAGGGCTTCGCGCGTTGTGGGATGGAGAGGTCGAGCCACGTTGCTTACTCCACAATCAATTGCCTTCGCGCGCGGTCGGGTGAAACAGATTCGCTCCTGACCTGATCCTGTCTCGTTTTTTCGGGACCGGCCTGCTCCTCATCATGCTGATCGAATTCAAGAACCATGGAACGCGGGCGGCGCAAGGTGACAATCTCATCCAGGATGCGGTCGGCGAGGTTGCGCTTGGGCATCTCGGGCAGTTCGATCGAGGTGGTTAGAGTCAGAAAAGTGGCTGCGTTGGTGTCGGCTTCAATGCCCACTGCTTCACCGGAAACATCGTTGACGACGATCGCGTCCGCACCCTTGCGAAGCAGTTTGGCGCGCCCGTTTTCCATGCGGTTTTCCGTCTCCGCCGCAAAGCCGACAATGAGCTGGCCGGGGCGGCGGCGGCGCACCACCTCGGCCAGAATATCTTCCGTAGGGGCGAGCTCAAGCGTGATGGGGCCGGTGCGCTTCAGTTTCTGCTCCGACACATTGACCGGTCGGTAGTCGGCTACGGCGGCGGCTTTTATGATGAGCGTGGATTCCTCCATGCGTGCAAGCACGGCGTGGCGCATCTGGTCGGCGGTCACTACGTTGACCACTTCGCAATGCGCGGGGGGATGCAAAGCCGAGGGTCCGCTGATGAGAATCACTTTGGCGCCGCGGCTGTGCGCGGCTTCGGCCAGCGCGTAGCCCATCTTGCCGCTGGAGCGGTTGCCCAGATAACGCACCGGGTCAAGCGCCTCGCGTGTGCCGCCGGCAGTCACCAGCACGATTTCGCCGGCCAGGTCGTGGCGGCGGCCCAGCGCGCCCAGCACCGCGTCGGCAATGGCCTCAGGCTCTGCCATGCGGCCCGCGCCCACCATGCCGCAGGCCAGCGCGCCCGTGCCCGGCTCCACAACCCGCACGCCGCGCTGGCGCAGGATTTCAAGATTGGCCTGCGTGGCCGGATGCTGCCACATGTTCACATTCATGGCTGGAGCCACCAGCACCGGCGCCTGCGTGGCCAGATACAGTGTGGTCAGGAAATCATCGGCGATGCCGTGGGAAAATTTGGCCAGAATGTTGGCCGTGGCGGGAGCGACCACCAAAGCATCGGTCCACTGCGCTTCGTCGATGTGCTCAATGCCGTTCGGTTCGCCGTCTTCGCCGGAACCTGCGCCGACTGCCGATTCATCCCACAGGCTGGTGATGACCTTGTGGCCGGTGAGGGCGGCGAAGGTGAGCGGCTGAATGAATTTGCCCGCCGAGGCGGTCATCACGACGTGCACTTCAAGGGCCTGGCGCTGCAGGGCGCGCACCAGTTCCGCCGCTTTATATGCGGCAATTCCGCCCGAGACGCCCACCGTCACTCTCATGCATCGATTGTAGCCGGTTTCGGTTGCGAAACGAACTGCGCGGAATCGAGAAAGAGGAACGCAAAAAATTAAGTCAGCAGAATGGGGACGGCCGGTCCCTCGATCAGCGGCTTCACCACGGGAACCTCCGTCTTGACGTAAGCGATCTTACCGGCGTCAATCTCATCCTGGGCGATGCGGCAGGCCTTGGTGGAGTGGGTGGAAACAAGCGCATGGGCGCCGCTCTGAATCTGGCGGGCGCGGCGGGCGGCCACCAGAACCTTGCGGTAGTTCGAGTCGAAACCGGTTTCAATCTTCATCGGAGTTCTCCTTTTCGTCGCCACGGTCCGGGTCGTCATCCGCGTCGTTGTCGTCGTCGGTGTCTTGCCCAAAATCCAATTGTTGCTGGCCGGTGGAGCGCAAAACGCCAAAGGCCTCCAGCACCGGCCTAAGCCGCTCCTGCGAGTTGCTTTGCAGGCAAGCCGCAGCCACCTCCAACACTCTGCGTGAGCGGTATGCAATCACCTCGCCATTGCGGTAGAAGCGCTCGGCGAGCACGATTGCCTCCAGCTGGGCCACCGCTCGGTCCAGAATGTCGTTTACCAGAATATAACCGTACTCGCGATAATTCTCAATCTCCTTGCTGGCTTCATTGAGCCGCCGGTACACTTCTTCCTCGTTCACCACCCCCTCGGCGCGGCTCCGATTGCGCAGACGGGTGCGCAAAACCTTGGGGTTGGGCGGCATGACAAAAATGCTCACCGCCTCCGGCATTTTGGCGCGAACCTGCGCGGCGCCCTGCACGTCGATGTCGAGCAGCAGATCGTGACCCGCCGAGCGCGCATCGTCCAGCGAATTGCGGGCCGTGCCGTAGAGATTGCCGAAGACCTCGGCATGCTCAAGGAAAACGCCCGCCTCCAGCATCTGTTCAAATTCCTCGCGGGAGGTAAAGTTGTACTCGCGCCCATTTTCCTCAGAGCCCCTTGGAGGGCGCGTGGTCCACGAGATGGCGAACTCGACGCCGCTGACCTGTTTGCGCAATTCGCTCACCAGCGTGCTTTTGCCTGAGCCCGAGGGCGCCGAAATGATGAAAAGAATTCCTGCCACGTTCCGTTGTCCTCTGGGCCCATTGGGTGCAATCGCCGCGCTGTTGCCCTGGTTATGTTATTCCACGTTTTGAATCTGTTCGCGGGCCTTTTCGATCTCCGCTTTCATGGCCAGACCCAATTCGGTAATCCGGGTTCCCTTGCCCCCCACGCCGCCGGTCTTTGAGAGCAGGGTGTTGGCCTCGCGGTTCATTTCCTGGAGCAGAAAATCCAGCTTCTTGCCCACTTCGCCGCCTGCCGCCAACAGCTCGCGGAAGTGACCGATGTGGGTGTGCATGCGGGCCAGCTCCTCGGATACGTCACTGCGTTCGACCAGCACGGCAACCTCTTCAAGCAG
>PMOF01000136.1:0-23109 GCA_003162495.1 Acidobacteriaceae bacterium | reverse complement strand
CAAGATGGACGCCAGCGATTCGCCTTCGCGGGCGCGCATGATCTTCAACTCGTCAAGCAGCGGGGCCATCTGCTGCCGCACGCCGGCGGCGAGAGCGGCAAGTTCCTCGTCGCCGTTGCCGCGATTCTCATTTTGCAATGCGCCAGGCAGTCGCAGAATCGCGTTCAGGTCCGGCTCGCCGCTCAGGCCGAACTCGTCGCGCGCGGCGGTGAATGCGGCAACGTAGCCCGCCACCAGTTCGCGATTGCAGCCGGCGATCTGCTGATTGGCTCGATCGACGGAGAGAGTCAGATCGACGTGCCCGCGGACGAGGTTGTCCTTGAGCATCTTGCGCAACTCCACCTCCAAGGCATCGAGGCCCTGCGGCAGCCGCAACTGCACATCGAGAAAGCGATGATTGACGCTCTTGACGGTGAGCGTGTAATTCACCTGCTCCTGGGCGCGGCCCTGCACGCTGCCCTGAACCCGCGCAAATCCGGTCATGGAATAAATCGGCATGCGTGCTATTCCTTTACCTCGGATAAAAACTCAGGTTCCATGGTGCGATCCTCCGGCGATTGTGCCTCGGGCAGGTCTCTGAATTGCAATTGATAAAGCCGCTGGTAGGTGGGCGACGAAGTCAGCAGCTCCTCGTGGGATCCGGTGGCCGTAATGCGGCCGTCTTCAAGCACCGCGATGCGGTTGGCGCGGCGAATGGTGGAGAGGCGGTGGGCGATCACCACCACGGTCCGCCCGGTCATCAGGTTGGCCAGCGCGATCTGCACCAGCGACTCGCTTTCGGCGTCCAGCGCCGATGTGGCTTCATCGAGGATCAGGATCGGCGCGTCTTTAAGAATGGCGCGGGCAATCGCCATGCGCTGCCGCTCGCCGCCGGACAAACGAAAGCCCTTTTCGCCGATCACCGTGTCATAGCCCTGCGGCATGCGCAGGATGAAGTCGTGGGCTAGGGCGTTGCGCGCGGCCTGCTCCACCACCGCGGTTTTCACTTCGGGCCGGCCATAGGCAATGTTGTTGCGCACCGTGTCGTTGAAGAGAATGGTCTCCTGCGTGACCTGGGCAACCTGGCGACGCAGTGAAGCGAGCGTGCAATCGCGCAACTCTATGGCATCGATAAGAATGCGGCCCGATGTGGCGTCAAAGAAGCGCGGAATCAGGTTGACGAGTGTCGACTTGCCTGCTCCGCTGGGTCCGACCAGCGCCAGCACTTCGCCTGCGCGCACATCAAGATCCACGTTGTGCAGGATCTGGTGCTCGCCTTCTTCGGTCGAATAGGAAAAGCCCACGTTTTGAAACTCGATGGAATGCTTGAAGTGCTGCAACGCGATCGCGTGCGGCCGCTCCTTGACATCATCCTCGGTGTCGAAGAAGCCGAAGATCGACGCCGATGCGCCCATGGCCTGCTGAAAGCTGTTGTAGAAATAAGCAAATTTGCGCACCGGATCGTAGAGCTTGAAGAGCAGGATGATGAACGCGCCGAAGATCCCCATGGTCATGCGGCCATGAAGGATTTCATCGCGGCCGACAAACAGGAGCAGCGCGATGGCAATGGCACCGATGGTGTCCATCAGCGGCGAACTGATGGACTGAATGCGCACGCTGCGCAGGTTGGCGCGAAACAGACGCCGCGCGGCGGTCTTGAAACGCAGAATCTCCCAGACCTCGGTGTTGAAGGCCTTCACGATGCGATTGCCGGTAACGGTTTCATGCAGGATGTTCTGGATTTCGGCCAGCTTGTCCTGGCCTGTGCGGGTGCGGGTGCGGACTTCCCGACCGATCTTGCGCGACGATGTGATGACCACGGGAACAAACAGCAGCAACGCCCAACTCAGCTCGCCGCCGAGACGAATGACGAACACGATGCCTACCAGAAAAGTGAAGAACTGCTGCAGGAATTCGCCGATCACCGAGCTGACCGCGGTCTGCACACGGTCCACGTCGTTGATGAGCGTGGAGAGAATGGTGCCCGTAGCATGCTTGTGAAAGAAGCTGGAGGAGCGGCGCAGCGTGGCTTCGTAGAGATGATTGCGCAGGTCGGTGATCATCCCGAAGCCGGCGTAGTTCACCAGGTAGGTGCCAAGGTAATCGCAGAGTCCCTTGAGCAATGTGGAGACGATCAGGGCGTAGGCCACCACAACCCAGGCATTATGCATGTGCAGGAAATGGGGAACGACGCGGCGCAGGTCAAAGTGCCACTCGCTTTTGGGGAGGCCGAGAAGGATGGGACCTTCAGGCGCTTTGGGGTCGAAGACGCGGTCGAAAATAGGCTGAAAGAGGAGGGTGCGAAACGTGTCCAGCGCGCCGACCATGGCCAGCAGCAACACGCCGGGCAGCCATTGGAACCAAAAGGGAAGTCCATAGCGAAGGAGGCGCGTAAAGCTCTTCATGCCTGTTGGCCCGCCTGCCGGGTAAAAGACTCAATGACAAACCGCCGGCGTTGAGTGCGCGACTCCATACCCGTATTGTAATTGCCGGGCGCACCACTGGCTCGGTTGACCGCACCGCCCGGAATCAGTTTCCCTTCAAGTCAGTCAATATGCCTTCAGATCCACGATGGCTTTCAGGATGGTTTCCGGCTGCGGCAAGATGGCGTCTTCGAGGATCGGTTGATACGCGACAAAAGTATCCATCGAGCCCACTCGGCGGACCGGCGCATCGAGCGAGTCGAACAACTCGTCGGCGATGCGGGCGGCGATCTCCGCGCCGTAGCCCCAGCTGAGCATGTCCTCGTGCGCCACGATCACCCGGCTGGTCTTGCGGATCGAGGTAGCAATGGCTTCCCAGTCGTAGGGATTGAGGGTGCGCAGATCCAGCACTTCGACATCGATTCCCTGCTGTTGCGCCTTCTGCGCAGCCTGCAATGCGCGGGGCACAACGGCGCCATAGGTCACCAGCGTGATGTCCGCGCCGGGGCGAACGATCCTGGCCTTGCCAAACGGAATGGCAAAATCCGGTCCTGGATACTGTGCGCGGCCATAGGTTTCGCGGTAGAGACGTTTGTGCTCCAGAAACAGCACTGGATCGTCGCAGCGAATGGCGGTGCGCAGCAAGCCATTCGCGTCGAGTGCATTCGATGGAAACACGACGCGCAGGCCGGGGATGTGGGTAAAGATACTCTCGCCGGATTGTGAATGGTAGACGGCGCCGCCGGTGAGGTAGCCGCCGATTGCGACGCGAATCACGGCCGGCGATGCCCATACGCCGTTTGAGCGCCAGCGCATCAGAGCCAGTTCATTGTGAATCTGATGCATGGCAGGCCAGATGTAATCGAAGAACTGTATTTCGACCACCGGCTTCATGCCGCGGGTGGCGTAACCGATGGCGCGGCCCACGATGTTGGCCTCGGCCAGGGGCGAGTTGAAGACCCGTTCGGAACCGAATTCAGTTTGCAGGCCGGCGGTGAGCTTGAACACGCCGCCTTTGCCCTTGACCTCGGCCAGTGCCTGTTCGCGGCTGGCGTCGGCCACGTCCTCGCCGTAGAGCACGATGCGCGCATCGCGGCGCATCTCATCGTGCAGGCAGGCGTTGATCAGGTCGGCCATGGTGCGGGGATCGCTGCCCTTGTCCCGGCCGGCTTTGCCTCCGCCAGAAGTGCTGGACGCTTCCGTCTGCGCCGCGGCTTGCTCGGTGGCGAAGGCCTCGCTGGTGGGGTCCAGGTCTTCGGAGTAGACATGTTCGGTGATTCCCGCGACTTCAGGCAGCGGAGCTTCCAGGGCACGATCGGCGGCCTCGGCGGCTTCGCGGTCCAGTTGCTGTTCCAGCACGTTGATCTCTTCGGCGGTCAAGATTCCCTCGCGCAGCAGGCGCATCTGCATCTTGGCCAGCGGATCGCGCATTGCGTCGGCTTCGCGCTCGGCAGTGGAGCGGTAGAGCTTGTCGTCGTCAGAAAGCGAGTGCGAGTAAGGCCGCACCACATGGCCGTGGACGAAGGCTGGCCCGAGGCCGGCCCGGCAGTGAGCCACCGCGGCTTCGAAGGCGCGCAGACAGGCCTCCGGATCCGTGCCTTCGACCTCGGCGAAGTGGAAGTTGGGGAAGTTGGCCACCAGACGCGAGATATTGCCGCCCGGCGTATTCACTTCGACCGGCACGCTGATGGCGTAGCCGTTGTCTTCAACGCAGAAAATGACCGGGAGCTTCTGGTTGGAGGCGGTGTTGAGCGCCTCCCAGAACTCGCCCTGGGAGGTGGAACCTTCGCCGAGGGACGTGAAGACCACTTCATCGCCGTGAAATTCGACATCGTGGAAGGCGCGATAATCGGTAGCCGCCGCAGGCTTTTCCGCGGCTTCCGGATGGCGGCTGAAATAACGGCCCGCCTCCGCGCAGCCCACGGCATGAAGAAGTTGGGTGGTGGTGGAAGATGAGGTGCTGACGATATGCAGCGGGCGGCTGCTCCAGTGGGTGGGCATCTGGCGACCGCCACTGGCCGGATCAGTGGCCGCGCCCACGGCCTGCAGCAGCATTTCAAGCGGAGTGACGCCGAGGGCCAGGCACAACGCGCGATCGCGATAGTAGGGGAAAAACCAGTCGTAGCCAGGGCGCATGGCCAGAGCCGCGGCTACTTGCAATGCCTCGTGGCCGGCGGCGGAAATCTGGAAGAAGATCTTCTGCTGCCGCTTGAGGAGAATCTCGCGATCGTCCACACGGCGGGAGAGAAACATCAGCCGGTAGATCTCGATCATCTGCTGAGGGGGCAGGCCGGCTGGTGCGGCAGCCGCCTGTGGCTCGCGTGTGCCGGAAACCGTCATTCCCATTCCCGAAATCTCCCCATTTCGATTCCCTTGAATCCACCCTGATTGTAGCAACCCAGCGCGTTATCGAACAGGGAGCGGTGGACACTTGAGCTTCAGATTATGAACAATGACCATACAAGACGGGGAATCCTGGAACTATCGCATTGGGGGAAGAGGCGGCTGCTGGTACATCGGCCTGACGGAAGTGCTCATCTTATCTTTCACGCCATGCGCCAGTTTCTCAATTTCTCCCAATTTGTGCAGTTGCGCTCGAGTCAGCGATTCGGAATTCGTGCTGCTTATCTCGGCGTTCAACTCGTCGGCCAGCTTCAGCAGCTTATTGGTATCGGAGACCATCGATTTCTGGCGCTCGGCGTTCAGCGCGCGCAGCCGCTTTTCTTCATCGAGATCCGCGCCGTTGCCTGTGTCATCCATTCCTCCGTCCAGGCGATGGCCAGGCGGCTGTTGGATCGGCGTCCGCATTCCACCAGGCCCATTTTGAGCGCCGCCTGGAAGTCCCAGCACCAGCGCCAACCACAGGGCCTGCCGCGCGCCAAGGGTCATGCGCCAATTCAATAATGAAGTCCGTAGCTTGAGATTACTTTGCAAATTGACCATCCTTTATTCAATGCATACGGGAAATCTGATCCGGCCCTACCGAGAGTTTCATCTTTCCCTTCACATGGTGAGCCAAATTCTCAATCTGGTCAGCCTTGCGGAACACGTTGAACGAGAGCGTGTCTCTGCCGGTCCTGTCTACCTCGGCTCCAGATCGGTAGCCAGCTTCAGCAGCTTTGCGCTGTCGTCGGCGATCTGCTTTTTCGGCTCGGCGTTTGCCGCGGCAAAGTTCAGTTGTTTGCGTTGCTGGTCATGCATCCTCATCTGCGTGTTCGAGTCGGGAGCCTGGTTGATGGGGGTCGGCGCGTCCACCCGGTCCATGCGCGGCGGCCCGCCCGGCGCAGGCGAATCCTGTGCCGTCCCGGTGACCGCTACAATCACGGCCACGAAAGCAAATCTGCTGGCCCATGGGACCTTCCAGGAAACTCCGCGCGGCTCGGCGCCCCACTGGTCGTTCCTTAAGACCTGGTTTTTCAGCAGATGCTTCGGGAACCTCCCCGGCATGGTCGTCAGATTCATTCGAGTCCTGCGCTTCATGGCGGCCTTTTCCATAAAGCGTGGCGGCCGGATCGCGGCCCGTCCCACTTACTGGCCTAACCCGGCCCAGCCGTCAGCTTCATCTTTTCCTTGACGTCATGGGCTAGTTTCTCAATTTCGTCGGCCTTGCGAATCACGTTGAGCGAGAGCGTGTCTTTATTGGTCTTGTCCACTTCCGCTTTAAGATCGGTGGCCAGCTTGAGAAGCTTTGCGCTGTCGTCGGCAATCTGTTTTTTCCGTTCCACGTTGGCGGCCTCGCGGTCCTGTGCGCCGGTTTGCGGAACAGGTATCTTTAAATCCGGGTTACTGCCCCAGGCTCGGCCGGGGCCAGGTTCGGCAGGGGTTGCGCTTCCGTTGGATGGCGGATTGCTCGGCGGGGATTGCTGGGCGGCCACCATGGCAACTGTCACCAAACCAATAGCCGCGCCAATGCGGATCCAATGCATGCCGCCCCGCTGCGTGGGCTCCCCCTGGCTGCATCGCAGTTCGGATGGAATGTGGCTCTTCCTGAATCGCATGAAACCCTCCTGAGTCTGAACCGGTGCGGATTGTGTCGCGCCGCACGCCGCCGGGAGCATCTCTAAAATTCGCTTCCAGCGTATTGGACTTGCAGCCGAACATTCCGGATGCATCGTTGTTCAATTTCCAGGGGAAATCAGTTTCATTTTTTCCTGCACGTTACTCCTGTGTTTTAGGCAGGCAAGTTCGTTTTTCCCCACTTTCGCAATCGCATTTCCACGATCCTGATGAGCCCCCAATGGAACGCGATCGTCACCCTTAGCTTGCCCCTACGGTCAGCTTCATCTTTTCCTTCACGCTATGGGCCAGCTTTTCAATCTGGTCAGCCTTCCGAATCACGTTGAGCGAGAGGGTGTCCTTGCTGGTATTGTCCACTTCGGCCTTCAGGTCGGTGGCCAGCTTGAGCAGTTTGGCGCTGTCGTCGGCAATCTGTTTCTTGCGTTCCGCGTTGGCTGCCTCAAAGCTCTGCTTTTTAGTTTGTTGATCGCGCATCTCCATCTGTTGGTTGGCATCTGGTGGAGTGGTCAGCGACGGATCGTGAATTGACTTGTCAGGGCTAAGCTGGCCGGCCATGGCAGTGCCACTGACCACTGCCAATGCCGCGACGCATGCCAGCAGCCACGCGCCACTGAGCCTGCGCCCCTCCCATGCCGCGCCTTTCCGGCTAGGGCCGATCTGGAACCTCTTCATCTGCATGGGTAACCTCCGTTGAGCCTATCGCAAATATTGATTTCACTAATACATTCTAGGGCAGTCTCGGGGTTTGGAATCGGCGCCAATCGCACTCAGCTCCCCCCCACGGTAAGCTTCATCTTTTCCTTCACGCTGTGGGCCAGTCTCTCAATCTCATCGGCCTTGCGGATTACGTTGAGAGAGAGCGTGTCCTTGCTGGTCTTGTCTATCTCCGCTTTCAAGTCGTTGGCCAGCTTCAGCAGTTTCGCGCTGTCGTCGGCAATCTGTTTCTTCCGTTCTGCGTTGGCGGCGACAAAGTTTTGTTGCTTTGCCTTTTGGTCGCGCATTTCCATCTGGTCGTTGGCATCCGGTAGCCGGTTGACCGCCGGTAGCAGAGTGCCAGTGGGCCTTGGACTCGGGTTTGACATGGTCTGCGAGTTGATTTGCATGTGCGCCGTCGCTGGCGTCAACAGAAAGATGCACGCGAACGATAGCCACTGCACGATCCGCATGGAACGTCTCAAGCCCCGCGTCTCGGCCAGCCAGCTCCCGGGAAGATCGTTCGTTGCCCGTTGCATAATACAACTCCTGAACTGCTCGGGTTTCCCTCGCCGTGAACTCCTGCCTTCCCAAACGCAGCGAGCTCAAAACGCTCGCAAGGATACCCGTTTTTCCCTGCGCACAGTCTAGTCTAGAAAAAGGAGTTTAGGATGCATTCTTTTTTGATTTTGCTGGCGGTCAGAACCGGAATATTTGCGGAAGGCCGGTTTCTGGGCAAGGTGGTGGACGAGTGGATCGCGGATACCCAGGAGTTCATTCATACCAAACTGCCTCACCTTGTGGTCGCGGTGATTATCGCCTTTGTTCTCATTCGGTTACTGCGGTTGGTGACAGTCAGAATGGTCCGCATTGCCGAACGGCATGCCCCGGAACAGAGCCGTGTTTCGCAGGTAAGGACACTGGCCAGCGTCATTCGCGCCACCGGGTTGGCAATCATTTTCGCGATTACCGGGCTGCAATTCCTGGTCGCGGTGGGGGTCAACATGGCGCCGCTGCTGGCTTCGGCGGGCGTGGCCGGCGTGGCCATCGGCCTGGCCGCGCAGACCCTTGTGAAAGACGTGCTCAACGGCATCAGCATCCTCATCGAGGACCAATTCGATGTGGGCGACACTGTGAAGCTGGCAGGCCTGACCGGCAACGTGGAAGGAATGACTTTGCGCAAGACCACGGTCCGCGATGGAGACGGAACACTCTACATCATTCCTAATTCGCAGATCACCACCGTAGCCAACCTGAGCAGGGGCTATTCGGTGGCCACGGTAAACATCAGCGTGGACTTCTCCGCAAATCCAGACAAGGTGCAGGAGATCCTGAAAAAAATCGCCATGGAGATACGAAACAGCAAGGAGTACAAGCAGCTGTTCCTGGCCGACCCACAGATTCTGGGCGTGGATTCAATGAAAGGATCGCAACTCATCTTTCCGGTCATTTTCAAAACCAAAGCCACCCAGCAGTACGCGCCGGTGCGGGAATTCCAACGCCGCGTGCGCCTGGCGCTCGAAGAACACCACATGCTGCCCGGCGATCCCAACCGGGTGTTCAATGCCTTCGGCGGAAACGCGGCGAACCCTCAAGGCGCCGCAACCACCAGTGCAACGGAACGCGAGCCGCCGCCCGCTCCCGACCCAACCACGCTCAAGCCGCATGAGACCAATCCATTTGCCGGCGAATAATCGGCAGGGCGCGTATACGCTCCATCCAAGAGATCTCGGGCGAGTCTCGCAGCCATGCCGACATCTCGCCGTTCTATGCCTGAAACGATTGTTCCAGAGCTTCCACTAACGCCTCGGCATCGAGAATCGGCGGCAGGCACGTGCGGCCCAGGCAAACTAGCGCCCATGCGTCGACGCCTAGAGGCGCAGGAACGTGAAGCAAGGTTTCGGCCAGCGCGGGAGGAATTCCGCCTTCAACCAGCCGCGAAGGAGCGACGCGCACCACCATTTTGTTCACGGCAAAGCGCGCAACGGCCGTTGCTTCCAGGCGATCGGCTTCCGGGCCGGAGCCCACGATCACCACTTGAACCGGATCGAGCAGCAGCCGCTCCAGCGCCAATCCGTAGTTGCCGGCGTACAGGCCGAAGTGCTCCACGATGCCTGCGAAGGACTCGAGCGTGTCTTCGGCGATCTCGCGATACTCCTGGTGGCCGCTCAGGGCTTCAAGGCGCAGCAGGGCCGATGCGGCTGTAGGATTGCCAGCCGGAGTGGGCGAGTCCTGCAGCGGTTTGCGGCGCGCCCCCAGCGCACCCAGAGGGATGGCCCCGTCCGCGGGTACCGCCGCGTCGTAGAACGCTCCTGCCGTGCGGTCGTAGAAGTGCGCGATCATACCGTCGGCAAGCTTGACGGCCGCGTCATAAAACTTCATCTCCCCGCTCGCCAGCCAGCCATCGATCGCCGCATGGACCGCGAAAGCGTAGTCGTCGAGCGTGCCCGGCACCTTCTCCGCCGGCGCAGTTCCCTCACCCGATCCGCTGCCATACGCAATCACATGATGCAGCGTGTCCGCACCGTCCCAGGCCTCTGCCAGCAATCGCGTAAGCGTGCGCAAGGCAAACTCGCGCGCCCCATCCATGCGCAGCACGCGCGCGGTCTCCAGGTACGCGGTCACAGCCATTGCATTCCAGCCGGTATAGAGGGTTTGGTCGATAAAGGGCGTGGGCCGCTCGGCGCGGGCCGCGAGCAGTTTGCGCCGCGCGGAATCGCGCAAGGCATGATGTGCGACTGAATCGGCTGGCTGGTTTTCTGATCCGGCTTTTTCTTCCAGTGCTTGCTGCACGTACAAAACGTTCTTCGCCGGGTTGTGGTGCATGTCGCCCAGTGCGCCAATGTCCCAGTAACGCGACGCGAAATCGAGTTCCGCGGGATCAAGCACGGCGTGTGCCTCTTCGAGCGTCCAGGTAAAGTAGTCGCCATCGTCGTCGAGGTTGATGTCCGCATCCTGCGAAGCATAGAAGCCCCCGCGCGCGCGATCGGTCATGGTGGAATCGAGCCACTGCACGATCTCTTTCGCAGTCTGAAGAAAATCCGGGCGGACCAGGCTCTGAAAACCGTGCACATAATTGCGCAGCAGCTCGGTGTTGTCATAGAGCATTTTTTCGAAGTGAGGAACGATCCAGCGCTCGTCCACGCTGTAGCGATGGAAACCGCCGGCCAGCTGGTCATAGACGCCGCCATGCGCCATCTTTTCGAGCGTAATGGTGAAGGCATCGCGAGCCGCTTCGTTGCCTCGATTCATGGCCACTTCAAGCAGCAGATCGAGCACTCCAGGGTGGGGAAACTTGGGCTGCGAGCCGAACCCGCCGTTGCGCGCGTCGAATTGTTTCAGAGCTGATCCGGCAATCTTGTCGACAAGCGCCAAAGACAGATCGCCGCCGCGGCCGGAGAAGCTTTCATTCTGTTCGATGGCTGCCATCACGCTGCTCGCCGACTCAATCGCTTCCTCGCGGCGGTCGCGCCACACCTGGGCCATGGTGAGCAGCACGCGCCCAAAACCGGGCCGCCCGTAGCGATCGTCGCGCGGGAAATATGTGCCGCCGAAGTAGGGACGGCCATCGGGCGTGAGAAACGCCGTCAGCGGCCACCCGCCCTGCCCGCTGATGGCCGAGACCGCGGCCTGATAACGCGCGTCCACGTCGGGGCGCTCGTCGCGATCCACCTTCACGGCAACAAAATGTTCGTTAATCACCCGGGCCATCTCCGGGTCTTCATAGGACTCGCGATCCATCACGTGGCACCAGTGGCACCACACCGCGCCGATGTCGAGCAGGATGGGCTTGTCTTCCGACTGCGCGCGCGCAAAGGCCGCCTCGCCCCACGCATGCCACTGAATGGGCTGATGCCGCGCCGAGCGGAGATAGGAAGAAGCCGCCTGCTCCAGCAGGTTAGCGGCGACGGGCGTCGGAGAAACATCCTCGTGCATCTTCTGAGGATAAATGGCCGGGCGCAGTGGAGCGCGGAGGTGACCCAGGTCGCGCTTTTGAAACTTGCAATCCCAGCGAGACTTTAGGGCCGGCTCCCCTGCTCGCGGTCAGTCCTTTGACAACTCTGTCTCGATGGCTGCGGTTAATTCGGGCGCGTCGGGCTGGGTGTCCGGCGCGAACCGCTTCACCACATCGCCTTTGCGGCTGACCAGAAATTTTTCAAAGTTCCACAGCACTTCAGGCTCGGCGTTGGCTTCAATGCCGTAGCCCTTCAGCTTTTCGCGGAACGGAACCTCGCTGAGGCTGACTGCCTTGGGCTGCGCCGCAATCAAAGCCGCATAAAGAGGATGCTTCTGGCCGCCGACGACGGTGATCTTTTCGAAGAGCGGAAATTTGACGCCGAAATTCGTGGTGCAGAAGGTCTGAATCTCCTCGTTGGTGCCCGGCTCCTGAGCCTTGAAGTCATTGGCCGGGAAACCGGCGACTACCAGGCCCTGGCCTTTGTATTGCTCGTAGAGATTTTCCAGGCCCTCATATTGCGGCGTCAGCCCGCACTTTGAGGCCACGTTGACCACCAGCAGAACCTTGCCCTTGAATTCGTCCAGCGACGTGTCTTCGCCGGTAATTTTCTTCACCGGAATTTCTAAAATGGATACGCTCATGATGAATGTTTCCCTCCAACTCTTCCATCATATCGGCTGAGCCCGATGGAGGAGCGTGGAGGGAAATCCATTTCCGTTCGCCGCTACGGTTTGGTGGCCAGGATCAACGGCGAAGGGCCGTGCGTGGCGAGGGTGCGGGAATCGACGAAGCCGGCCTCGCGCAGCCAGCCGCTGATTTCTTCAAACGAGAATGTGTCGCCGGAATCTGTGTTGACCAGCATGTTCACGGCAAAGATCAGCCCGTTCACGGGTCCGGTTCGATCCGGGTTCACCAGGAACTCAGCGATCGCGATGGTTCCTCCGGAGGCCAGGGCGCGGAAAGTTTTGGCAAGCAGCGCCTTGCTGCGCTCCACGCCTTCGCTGTGCAGGATGTGGCCGAGGGTGGCGACGTTGTGACCGCTGCCGAAGTCCGCGGAAAGCAGGTCGCCCTCAACGAAAGTGAAACGATCCGCAAGTCCGAAGCGTGCCACGGTCTTGCGCGTCACGGGAATGATGCCCGGCCAGTCGACGGCGGTGACGCGGACCTTGGTGGAACTTTGGGCCAGGGCGATGCCCCAGACTCCCGAGCCGGCCGCTAGATCGAGCACCTTCACCGTGCCGCCGGCGTCATCGAGGTTGAGGTGCGCGGCAAGTTCCTGAGCCACGTGATAGCTCATGGGAAAAATGTCATTGACAAACTTCTCAAAGAAGTCGGTCCCGTCCGCTTGCTGATTGACGGCCTGCGCGGGGCGGCCCGTGGCCACGACTTCATTCAGGCCCAGCCACTTGGGAAGCAGGTGTTCGCTGGTATGGCGAAGGAAGCCGCCCTGAAATTCCGGCTTGGTGCTCACAAGAAATGCTGCGCTCTCCGGCGTCAGGCTATACGATCCCTTCTTGTCCTTGGCCAGAAAATCGAGACCCACCAGGACATTCATGATCGCCGAGAGTCCGCGTTCCGACGCGCCGGTTTCCTTGCTTACTTCCTGCAGAGATTTTGGGCCGCTGTCCAGCACATCAAAAACCCGGTGGCGGATGGCCGCCTCAAGAACGAGCGTGGGAGCGTAGCCCCAGGCAAGTTGATAGATGCGTTCGGGCGTAACGGGAGCAACGACTGCGGTGGTCATGGTCTACCTCGATGACGGAAATTGGGCTCGATCAAGAAAATTGGGTTTACGAAACAGCAGGGGAAGCATAGCAGACGGTTCGCTCGCGCGGCCTGGAGATTTTTGCGCGGCCGCCGTTCAACCCAGCAATTGCCTGGCGACCTTGATGTATAAGTCGACTCCTTCGAGCAGCTCCTTTTTCGCCAGCTTCTCAAACGGCGTATGGGCCACGTGGATGGAGCCTGGGCCGAGCAGCAGCGGCTCGCCCCAGTTGGTCAAATAGGGAATGTCGGTGGAGAATTTTGCAATCATGGTGGGCAAGCCTTCAATCGCGCGCATGCGGACAAAGGGCGAATCCAGGGTGAAGTCAACCTCGGCAAGGCCGGCGGCAGCATTCGCGAGCGCCGCGCGCATGGGAGCCGAATCGCCGACCATCCGCACCAGCACCTGCGCTTCGGCGTGATCGGCGATGACGTTGGGTGCATGGCCGCCGCGGATTTGGCCGATGTTGAGCGTGCTGGGACCGACGCCCTCAAGCGACGGAAGCGGCAGCGCAAGCACCCTGGCTAGGGCTTCGATCAGCTTGTGGACGGCGCTTTCTCCCAGTTCCGGATAGGCCGAGTGCGCCATGGTGCCAGTGGATTTGAATGCTGCCCGCAGAGCGCCCTTTGAGGCCAGGGCCAGGCGATTGTCGGTAGGCTCGCCGTTGATAAGGAAGCGGCTGCCTTTGGGCGTGAGGTTGGCGATCTTGGCCCCTGCTGAGTCGCGCTCCTCACCGCTCACGAACAAGAGCCCAACCCGAAACCCAGCCGCGCGCAGCGCCTCGGCAGCCGCCACCTGGGCCGCAATGATGCCCTTGGCGTCCGAGACGCCGCGGCCGTACATGAAATCCTCGTCCTCGCTGAAGGGAATGTAGGGCGGAACGGTATCCATGTGGGTGGAAAAGACCAGATCGGGGATCTGGCCGGCCATACCGGCATAGACGTTCCAGCGCGGGCCGGCCTCGGCGCTCTCGGCCGGCTGGGGCACCGGGGTCTTCTCCACTTCCCATCCCTGGCGCGCCAGCAAATCGGCCAGAAAGTCGCCTGCCGCGCCCTCGTGGTAGGTAGTGGATTCGATTTCGCACAGTTCACGCGTAAGACGAACGGGGTCAACGGGGCTGGCACGCAAAGGACGGGACATCTTGCTGCCAGAATAACCCAGCGGATGGGTCGCCTCTTGCGAGGGTGATTGCAAAGGGCCAGCGCATCGCCAGAGGTCAATCGATTTGCCCGCGGGCGGCGCGTGATCGAGCCCGAAGTCAAAAACCCGGACCGGAATGCGACCTGGAGATGAAAATTGGCCTCGATTGCGCGTAGAATGGACGGTAGTATGACTGCGACAATCGCTCCCGTTCCCAGCCACTCGACTTCGGCGAAAGCCATCCTGCGGAGCGTTGATTTAACGGGACCCGCCGGCCGGCTGGAAGCGATCGTGAACGAAGGCCTGGCCGATGCGCCCTTTGCGGCGCTCGTCTGCCACCCTCATCCGCTGGGTGGCGGCACCCTGCACAACAAAGTGGTCTACCACGCCATGAAAGTGCTCAACGATCCGCAGTGGGGGTTGGGCTGGCCGGTTTTGCGCTTCAACTTTCGCGGCACTGGCTTGAGCCAGGGGACGCACGACGGCGACGCGGAGACCGGCGATGTGGCAGCGGCTCTGGCCTGGCTTGAAAACGAATACAAACGCCCCGTGGTGGCCGCCGGCTTCAGTTTTGGCGCGGCCATGGTGTTAAGGGCCTGTTGCGGCCGCGGCTCACTTCAGCCAGGCGGGCGCGCAGGCGTCCAAGCACTGGTCGCGCTTGGGCTCCCTATTCTTGCAGAAGGCCGCGACTACCGCTATCCCTGCCTTGCAAGTTGCACTCTTCCCAAACTTCTCCTGAGCGGAGATCGCGACCGGTACGCGCCCAGCGAGCAGTGGACGCAGGTGGCCGGCTCCGCCGCTGAACCAAAACGCATGCTGCGCATTCCCGGCGCCGATCACTTTTTTACCGGTCACCTGGAGCCGATGCAACAAGCGCTCGCCGCTTGGCTCCAACACTCGCTCGCCGCTTGGGTCCAACCTTCGCTCGCCGATCGGCTCAAGGAGCAACGCCCATGACGCCGGTCAGCGATCTCGCTCTCGAAACCCTGCACGCGACGGCCACCGGAATTTTTACCGGCGCTGTCGAGGCCTGCAACATCCCATCGGCCTTCGACCGGCGCATTCGCTTTGAAGGCCAGACACTGCATCGCCTGCTGCCCGACGGCAGCGGGCCGGCCACGATCAATCTCTCCGCTTACAAGCGCATTTTTGTGGTGGCGCTGGGCAAGGCTGCCGTTCCCATGCTCGATACCCTGCTGCTGCGGATGAGCCGCCGCAAAGGCCTGCGCGGCATTTGTTGCGCAAACCAGGTGCCAAAAAATCGCAACTGGCGCTTTCGTTATTTTGAGGGCGGCCACCCATTACCAAACCAGGACTCCTTCGCCGCGGCCCGCGCCACCCTGGCCATGCTGAAAAAGGGGCGGAAAGATACGCTCATCTTTTTCCTCATCTCCGGCGGCGGCTCGGCCATGTTCGACCTTCCCCTCGATCCGCAGATCACGCTCGAAGACACCATCGCCTTCCACGAGTTGCTGCTGGGTTCGGGTGCGCCGATCGGCGAGATCAATACCCTGCGCAAGCACTTTTCCGCGGTGAAAGGCGGACGGCTGGCCATGGCCGCGCCGGAGGCCGCAAAGGTGAGCCTGCTGGTGCCCGACGTGCCGCTGCGCTCGTTGGATACGCTGTCGTCCGGCCCCACTTCGCCCGATCATTCCACCGTGTCCGAAGTGCGGGAATTGCTGGTGCGGTACAATCTCGCGCNNGGCAACAAAGGTTGGCGCCCACCGTTCTTTCCCCGCATGCCATGGGCGAATGCGGCCACCGCACGGCGGGTGACTGCGGCTGCCTCCATGTCCGGCGAGGACCCGGCCTTTCGCGATTCAGTCTTTGAGATTCTGCTTTCAAGCCACGACCTGGTGGAGAACGCCCGCGCACTGGCGCAGAAGGCCGGCTACCATGCCGTGGTAGACAACAGTTGCGACGACTGGGACTACGCCGACGCCGCGCGCTATCTTCTGGAACGCTTTCACGCCCTGCGCGCCGTCCATCCGCGCCTGTGCCTGATCTCGGTAGGCGAGGTGACGGTAACGATTGACCGCGTCCCCGGCGCCGGCGGCCGCAACCAGCAGTTTGTGATGGCCTGCGCGTTGGAGCTGGAAAGCTATCCGGGCGAACGGCTCACAGTGCTCAGCGCCGGTTCCGACGGCATCGATGGAAACACCCAGGCGGCCGGAGCCATCGCCGATCCCACGACGGTCACCCGCGCACACGCATTCGGATTTCACCTGAAGGCATCGCTGGCCGCATTCAATGCCTGTCCCATGTTCACCGCCCTGGGAGATTCTGTGGTGACAGGCCGCACCGGCCAAAATCTGCGCGACCTGCGCCTGCTGATTGCCGAAAAATCCTAGTGTCCCGAGTCTAAAATACGCAACACAAAACTGGCTGTCATTCTGAGCGAACGGGGCCCCGAACGTCTTTCAGTTCGGGGGTGGTGAGTCGAAGAATCTGCGGTTGTTCTTCGATGAACTTCAGACTCACTACACTAGCTTCTCCGCATCGCGCAACGGCGCAGACTCGACCTAACTCTGCGCTCCGTTCGCTTCCCTTCCGCGCCCACCCGTCCGATGCGATAACATTGCTTTCACGCTTGCTCCCCAGGATGAGGATCGGTTCGTGGTTCGAAAAGTAAAAAGCAGGACTGCCGGCAAACCACCTGACATACGCACCGTCGCCGCGCTGGCTAAGGTTTCCATTGCAACGGTCTCCAGAACCATCAACGGCTCTCCTGCGGTCAGCGAGCGGCTGAGCAAGCGCGTGTGGCTGGCCATCGAGCAGTTGAAGTATTTTCCCAACACCCATGCCCGCAGCCTGGTTTCCGGCCGCAGCCGCATTCTGGGCATCATTGTCGAGAACATTACCAATCCGTTTTTCCCGGAACTGATCCAGAGCTTTGAAGAGATCGCGGTCGCTCACGGCTACGAAATTCTGGTCAGTTCTTCGAACAGCGATACCGCCGTGCTCGCCTCCTGCGTGCGCCGCATGCTGGAGCGCAAGGTGGAAGGCGTGGCGGTGCTCACCTTTGGACAGGAAGAGCCGGTCCTTGACCAGCTCACGCATCGCAACATCCCTTTGGTACTGGCCGAGTTTCGACTCGACGATCCCAAGGCCAGCACCATCCTGCTCGACTACACCACCGGAATTCAAGCCGCCATTCATCATCTGGCGGAACTGGGTCATCGCAAAATCGCGTTTCTCGCCGGGCCGCACAAGCTGCACTCGGCCATCACCCGCGAAAACGACTTCCGCGCCGCCATGGAAGCCGCTGGGCTGGCGATCCAGAAGAAGTGGGTCGTGGAATGCGACCACACCCTCAAGGGCGGCGTGGCCGGCTACCGTCAGCTGCAGGAGCTCGCCACGCGCCCCACGGCCATTCTTTGCTCCAATGACATGACCGCCATCGGAGTGCTGCGCGCCGCTTACATGGAGGGCCTGCGCGTGCCTCAGGATTTGTCGGTGGTCGGCCTCGACGACATCGACTTCGCCGAGTTCACGCTGCCCCCGCTCACCACCATCCGCCTGTCGCGCACCGAGCTAGCGCGTGCCGCCTTTGAAGCGCTGCGCCAGCAGGCGGAGGACCCCGGCAACCCGAAGAAGCAGCGCGAGTTTCTGGTGTCCACCAGCCTCGTGGTGCGCGGATCGACCGCGGCGCCCGCCACCGCAGCGCGATAGCCCCTATCCTGCGCTAGCGGGACTGCCCCTCGGCGAAGGGTACAGGCTTCAACCCGTGAATTATGTGCCGCAAAAGCAACGTGGGCTTCACGGCCTCTGAGGATTTGCCTCTGTACGCAAACCCCTCCCCCAAGAACTTGAGCGGAGTCACTAACCCATCCCTCGAACCACGGCGCACCGCTCGATTCTCCTTCCCGAAGATGGCATTCGATAGAATAGCTTTGGGGATGTTGACCATGCGAAGTCTGGGCATACGGATTCTCTCGATTCTCCTCGCATCGGGTGCGCTCGTCGCAGCCGGTTGCGCCGGTGGGCCGGTGTCCGCAAACCCCTCGAACGGCGCCTTCTCCATCTCCCCCGGCGTCAGTTCCATTGACACCAACTGCACCGGCTGCAATGCGGCCAACTCCCACGGCACTTCCGTGGAGCAGTTCACCGCAACCCTCCCCGGAGGCGGTGCAGCAGCCGTCACCTGGGCGGTTTCCGGCGGCGACAACCTGAGCGGACCCGGCAGCATCAACTCCTCCGGCCAGTACACCCCGCCCAGCTATATCACTGCCGATCGCATACAGGTCGTGGTGACCGCAACTCCCGAGTCAAGGCCGGGTTCGTCCGAAACCGCGGCCAGCGCCGTGCTCACCATAACGCCGGGCTTCCTGCAGCCGCTCACTCCCGAGAACGCCGCACTGGGCGCCAACGGACAAGCGACACTCACCGGCTACCTTGCCGAAGCCGGCGGCAGCACCGCCATCTCCTACGCACTCTCCAGCTCTGCTGCGGGTTCAACGGGCGGGCTAGGCTCGCTCACCCCGGCCGCCTGCCAGCGCAGCGCCCAGGCCTTCACTTCCTGCACCGTCACCTACTCGGCGCCGGCCGCGATCTCTGCCGCCAGCGCTACCTTTATCGTGGCCACCATCGGCGCTTCCTCTTCCACCACCGCGGCTGAGTTGCTGCTGAACGCGGCGGGTGTCACCAGCAATCCCTCCACACACCAGGCGCAATTGCCCACCCTGGCGCCGCTCGGCAGCTCGGGCGGAAACAACAACGATTTCGATACTGCTGGAAATCAGATCATGGACTGCTGCGGAGGAACTCTTGGATCGCTCATCCAGGACCCCGCCAACCACCAGTACCTGCTCAGCAACAACCACGTGCTGGCGCGCAGCGACCATGCCGCCGTGGGCGACCCCATCGTGCAGCCCGGATTGATCGACAACAACTGCACCCCCAACGGAGACGGCGCAGGCACCACCCCAGTGGCCTCGCTCACCGGCTGGCTCCCGCTCAGCTCCAGCGCAACCAACGCCGACGCCGCCATTGCCCAGGTCAATTCCGACGCGATGTCCGTAAATGGCGGCATCCTCGAATTTGGCGCCCGCCAGTCCGACGGTACCCTGGCCGCCGCGCCACCCGGTGTCTCCTCCACCGGCGGCAAAGGCGAGCCTGCCTCGCTCAATCTGACCGTGGCCAAGAGCGGACGCACCACCGGCCTTACCTGCGCAGGCATCTCAGCGCTCGACGTGAATGTGAATGTCGACTACTACCTTGACTGCGCTGAAACCAAACCCTACCTGACCAAGACCTATACCAATCAACTGGCCATCAGCGGCAATCAATTCAGCGACGCCGGCGATTCCGGATCGCTGGTCGTCGATGCCTCGAACGCTGAACCGGTGGGCCTGTTCTTCGCCGGCGGCGCCGATGCATCCGGCGTCAGCCAGGGCGTGGCCAACCCGGTCGCCGACGTGCTCAGCGAGCTCAGCACCCAGATCGGCGGCGGAACGGCTTACACCTTTGTCGGCGGCGCGGATCATGCCGTGAGTTGCCTTAACTACGGCGACAACACAATCAGCGCGGCGCAGGCTCGCACGCTGCCCGACGCAGAGATTGCGCGCGCGCAGCAGGCTTTGGCGCAGGCCCGCATGCTGGTGAATCCCTCAGCCGGTATTCTGGGCGCGGCCACCGGCAAGAGCAGCGATCACCCCGGCGAGGCTGCCGTCATTTTGTATGTGGATGAAGCCATGGCGGTGACCGCGCCCGCAACCGTGGACGGCGTCCGCACGCTGGTGATTCCCACCCATCCTCATGCGGTGGCCTTCGGCTCGGCACCGCAGACTCCTTCGGAGACCGGCGTCCGCGCCATTCCGGCCGCGCTCCTCAACCAGGCCGTGGCAGTCAAGCAGCAGATCGCATCAACCCTTATGAAGCAGAACTCGGCCTTCTTCGGAGTGGGCGTGGGCCAGAGCCTGGACAATCCGAGCGAACCCGCGCTGGTGATTTACGTCGACCGCATTCGCGTTCCAGCCCAGCTTCCTCCGACCATCGACGGCCTACGCACCCGCTACATCGTCATGGACCGTATGCATGTGACCCGCTCGTACCTGGCAGCGGCGCAATCGAGAAGCCACTGCATGCCTCATCCGACGGCAAATCAACAGCCGGACAGCGTTCCGCTCAGTTTCGTCCGGCCCCTAGGTCTGAAACTGAACTGAGCGCAGATTCAATCCGACCTGCTACAGCGGTCTGCGCAGCTTAACAAGCGAATTTGCTTTCGTGTACGCGACGATCTGTTCGGAACCTGAAAGGAACGGTTTCGGCCACGTCTGCCGGGTCTCCGTCAGGGTTGCGCATAATATGCGGTGGAAGTGCGAACGGTGACACCCGGCCGGTCGACCTTGACCTCGATCGTATGAAACTCGTCCGGCGCCGCGGCGGGGACCGAGTCAAATGACAACCCGTAAAAGTGATCTGCACCGGCCAGGAATGTGGCGAAGATATCCGAGAAGTTCTTGACCTTGGCAACTGCCTGACCTCCGCTCAGACGCGCAAGAACCGAGAGCGCCATCTCTTCCTCAGCAATTTGATCCGGCGTATAGGGGACGCTGGCATTCACGCTGACGATGGGCTTGCGAACATGCTTGGGACGCTTGAAATCACCCCAGGAAATCGCATCCAGGGTCACTTGGGCTTCGCGCAGATCCATGGTCAGTTCCACGAGTACGTCGCGGTAGTTTCCAGGATGTTCTCCAGCGCCCGGTCCGGCGCCGTAGTCCGCAACCATGGGCCAGCCTGCGCCCGCCCAGACCAGAATGGCCCGGCCAGGCAGGTTCTGCTGCTCGGCCAGCAGATTCCGGAGCGCGGCGACTGACTGCGTGAAATGCGCAGTCATGCAGTCCGCTTGCTCCTGCGTCCGGCTTCCTTGCGTCGGAGTCGGTTGACCTTGCATTCGGCTACCCTCTATCGACTCTATTGGCTCGCAGTCCGAGCTGTGAGGGCGATGCGCAAACTGCGCAAGCTGCGCTGCGATCACGGCGCGATCGGTGGATGGTTGCGATTCGACGGCTCCCGCATCGGACACGAAAATTAGCGAGAGCGGGTATGCCAACGGTTCGTGGCCCAGGGAAAGAAATCTTCCAAAATCTTTTTTCAGATGACCGATTGCCGATCCACCATCGTTGATCGCATCCAGAACAAGCACAACATGCACATCGGAACTGAAAGCCTGTCCGTCGACTTCGCGAAATGCTGCGATCTTCTGTGGCTTATGGTTGTCAAGCAACGTGAAATCCTCGGGCTTCAGCCCTGTCACCGGCTTATCCGACAAGTCGGTCACTTGCACATTGAGCATGATGCGACGAGAAGCCTGGTCTATTCGCTCCCGCGTTTCCTTCGTGCGCGGAATCAGTTGGACCGGAGAGGTCGAGGTGGGGCTTTGAGCATCAGCAGCAGTCACGCCGCTATTAGGCGCGATCAGCAACAGCGCAGCGCACAGGATTCCAGCTTTGACCCAGCGCAATCGTGACATCCGGCAGACCATCGGAGGACGAAGTTAGGGCTCCAGCGCAGAGGCGCCTCGGCACCGCCTATCGTCTCGACGATACTCCACCTTTATCAAGGCATCAATCGGCTCATCGCGACGCTTGGTTGCGCCTGTTTGATGACGTGCGCGGAACCTACTCCACCGGCCGCGCTTTCCCGTTGCGCAGGCTCTCATCAATGATGGACTTAACCTTGAGGTCGGCTTCCGCCGCGATCTTGCCCTGTTCCGCCCCCAGCCGTCCTTGCTCGGCGCCTAGCTTGCCTTGTTCCGCGCCCAGCTTTCCCTGCATCGCGCCAAATTCGCCCTGCTTGGCTCCCATTTCCCCTTGCAATCCGCCCAGCCGTCCCTGAATTGCGCCGAGCTCGCCCTCGATATCGGCAAGTTCATCCTGGCTCACCGTGCTTCCCTTCTTGGCGTCGAGTTTCGCCATGGCCTCGTTCAGTTTCGCCATCTCCTTTGACACATCGGGAGTGGGAACGCTGGCCTGCTCCTGCTTGCGTCCGAGTGCTTCCTGTTGACGGCCGAGCTCCTCCTGCTGCTTCCCCAGCACTTCCTGCTGCTTGCCAAGAGCTTCCATCGGTTTGTACATGGCCTCGATCTGGGCCATGACAGCTGGGTCGTCAATGAAATAGGACTTGCCCTCGTGTGTAAACCAGAGGAACTTTCCATGGGTCAGCTTGCGAACTTTGTCGATGGTGTCCTTGGAATAGTTGTTCCAGTCGCCGGAGAAGGTGACTCGGTCACCCGGATCCGTGATCAGCGCCCAAGAGTCTCCATCCGAGGAATGCGAATAGGAATAGCCGTGGCGTTTGGAAGTACCCTGGGCACGTTTCTCGTCTTGAGTTTTTGTGTCGGTGACGCTGGTGTCCTGCGTGTCGGTGATCGTCGCGCGATCGTCTGCTGAGTCGTGGATTTCGCCGTATTGAGTCGGGGCTGCCGCCATCGGCGGAACCGAGGGGACTGGCGCAACCGAGGGAGCGCCTTGCGGAATCACTGTCGACCCAGGAACGTTGGGCGGCGGGGGTGCGGCCGGATCCATCGGCCCCGGCGGCATTGCGGGAGCCGCAGGGCCGCTTGGGGCAGCGCCGCTCGGTCCAATCTGATCCGGTTCTGCGGCCGGTACGGGCGCCTGATCGGGATGCGCCTGGCCGCTTGTGGGCGCGGTTTGAGCCGCTGGAGCGGTCGGTGATTGAACGGCCTGCGCCGCGCCGGCCGCCTCCACGCGAATCAGCGCCGTGCCTGCGAACAGCGCCACCGGAACCAGCAGTGCCACCAGCAGCGCGCGCCGCCGGCTGCCCGCAAAGGCCTGCCGGAAGCTTGAGTCGTTTAACAGCCGTTCAATGCGAGGAGAGAGATTACTGGTGCGAGCCATGGCGATTCCTATTGTGGTTGGGCGCGGCATGGCCGCGAATTCAAGCAGCACCTGTGCATACGAAGCTCGGCTGGAAGCTTGCTCCAGCCCGGCGCGGTCGCTGATGGCCTCTCCCAGGTCGGAGAGCCTGTGTTTCAACCACCATCCCAGCGGGCTGAACCAGTACAGAGCGGCATAGAGCCCCGCCAGCATCTGCAAGTAGAAGTCTCCTTGCTGGACGTGCGAGCGCTCATGCGCCAGAACGATACGCAGTTTCTCTGGATCCCACTC
>PMOF01000300.1:250-3871 GCA_003162495.1 Acidobacteriaceae bacterium | reverse complement strand
CTGCCACTTCACTAATGGCGGAAATGGAGACTCTTCATGGCAGATCAATCCCCAGTCCACAGCACCTTCGTTGTGGAGCGCAACTATCCCCAACCCCCCGAGCGCGTCTTTGCCGCCTTTGCCCAGCCGAACCGCAAACGCCGCTGGTATACCGAGGGGGACCACGAGATTCAGGAATTCGAGATGGAGTTTCGCGAGGGAGGCAGCGAACGGCTCCGGTACCGTTTCAAGGAAGGCCACCCCATCGCGGGTTCCGAGATCACGAATCAAAGCACCTATCAGCGCATTGTGCCGGAAAAGCACTTTGTCGTGGCCTCGAAGATGTCTCTCAATGGAAAGCCCATCGTGGTGTTGCTCGCAACGTTCGAGTTTGTGCCCGCAGGAACAGGGACGGACTTGATCCTCACCCATCAGGGAGTTTTCCTTGAGTGGCTGGACGGGCCCAAGATGCTCGAAGCAGGCTGGCGTACCTTATTCGATCGCGTGGAGAAGGAATTGGCGCTGCCGTAGGCGCCGGAGAGGGACAATTCGATGACAGGTCCTCCCATCGACATCGACCGCCTGTTTCACGCCCTTGGCGATCCCACGCGCCGGGCCATTCTCGACAAACTCAGCGAGGCGCCCACGTCAGTCTCGCGCCTGGCGGAGCCTCTCTCCATCACCCTCACGGCGGTGGCACAGCACTTGCAGTTGCTGGAGGAGGTGCGGCTGGTGCATACCGAAAAGCTGGGGCGCGTGCGCACCTGCCGCATTGAGACCGCGGGGTTTCGGGCTCTCGAACAATGGATTCGCGACCACCGCACGGTGTGGGAGCGGCGCCTCGACCGCCTGGGCCAGTTTCTTGCCGAAGAGGATGAGAACCGCTAAAGCAAAGGAGGACAACGAGATGCCCAGAGCCAACTGCCTTCTCTCCCGCCGCCGGTTCGTCGCATCCGCGTTGTCCGCAGCGGCATTGGTGGCATTGTCCTCCCGATCAACAGCAGGCACCAAAATGCCGAAAACGATAGGAGATAAAATGACGACTTTGACACCGTACCTGCTATTCGATGGATCATGCCAGGACACAATGGAGTTTTACAAATCCGTCTTCGGCGGCGAACTGACGTCGATCAAAGTAAAGGATTCTCCGGTAAAGGACCACATGCCTGCATTTCAACAGGAAAAAGCCCTCAACGCCCGCCTGCGAAGCGGCGCTCTGGAGATTTCCGCATCGGACTGGCTGCGACCCGCCCAGATCCCGATTCGCGGCAATACGGTCTGTCTTTATCTGAGCGGCGGAACGTCGCAGGATCTGAAGACGCTGTTCGGAAAGCTTGCCGAGGGCGCCGAAGTTACCGACCCGCTCACGGAACAATTCTTCGGCTTTTACGGGGCGCTCAACGACAGATTTGGAGTTCGATGGATGTTCCAGGCAAACAGCCAGCCCTGAGAAACGAACCGTAGCCTCTGCTATCCCTCTCGGCGAAGAATGTGCGGCGACTTCTCGTTCCCGTTAGGCCGTCGCAACCAGTACCGGCTCTTCGACGGCCACCGCCTCTTGCTTTGCCAGAACTTTGCTGAGCAGGGACCGGACTACATCCGCGGCGCTGTAGCTCTCGCGGCCCGGAGCCAGGAACTGCGCAATCGAATTCAGGTCGTCGCCCACGGTCACAAGGGGCTGTTCAAATCCATCGTCCTTGCGCGCCTGCGCGTGGCCGATGTTGGCCAGCAGCGCATTGCAAAGGCATTTTCTGCCCACCGTATCCTCGATCTTGCCGCCCTTGGCCACGTAGTTCGCCACCGGCTCGGCCGAGCAGCGATAGCCGATTGCGCCTTCCTGCGTCGCATAGGGGTCGCGCAGGTAGCCCAGATCGCAAACCCGTTTGCGCTCTTCATAAACGCCTTGCTCAGANNGGATCGGTAAACACCTCGCCGCTTCCGGTTTTCGCCTGGGCCATCAGCCTCTTCTTCAGGTCCGGGCGCATGCCCGATTCCTCTGAGAACGCGAAGGCCGTCCCCACCTGGATGCCGGCCGCGCCCAACTCGAGCGCCTCGCGCAGCTTGTCCGCGTTTCCATACCCGCCCGCCAGCCAGAAGGGAACACCCANNCCGGCGGCATTCAGTTGCAGCTTGCCCCGCGGCGGCGCATTATGCCCCCCGGCCGTCGGGCTTTCGATCACCAGCCCGTCTACCTTGCCGTTGGCGCGCCGCAGCATGGTGGTGGCCAGCGTGTTGGAAGACACGATAGCCAGGAATCTTGGCCGATAGAGGATTGGCAACGGGCCTTCGGCAAATTCCGCCGGATCAAGGTGCATCATCGTATCCTGACCCAGCGCCGCGCCGGTCACCGCCAGCTTGTATTCTGCCATTCGGTGCGCTGCATAAGCGTCCAGCACCCCGGGGATGTGCAGCGGAATACCCGCGCCCATCAACACATAACTCACACCCGCCAGCATGGCGCCGTAGATCGACGGCAGATGGGGCATCTGCACCTTCTCCAGAAAATTGATTCCAACCGGATTCTTGTGGCCTTCCCGCGCCAGAAACACCTCGACGAAGTTGCTCACCATGCACAGTTCAATCACTTTGCGTGTCTCGCGCCGCTGGTGCATGGGTATCGCCGGATAGGGCGTTCCGGCAGGCTTGCCGCCGGGTATAAAGTATTCCTGCCAGATGCGCCTGGCCATGTCTGGAAAAGGAAAAGCATCCACGCCCCGGCGCATGTTGCCGCCCTTGTCTCCATCGGCGAGCCGCCTCACAAAGAGCGAATCGAGCGCCGTACCGGAGACCACACCCAGTTGGCCAAGTTTTGAGACCGCCTGGGCCAGGCGCCAATTCGACACGCCTACCCCCATGCCTCCCTGGATGATTTTGGGAAATTGGACCATTCAAGAATTCTTTCACATCTCTGGATCGATCCAAAGACTTTCTCCAGTTTGAGCGCCCTCAGGTAACTGAATCGATCAAATTTGCCCACCCTGATGCAACCGGACGACTGATTGCAAGCTCCTTAGAACTGCCGTATCAGGTACTGCCATATCAGCTACTCCCAAATCAGAGCTTGTCGCGCAGGAAGCTGATGACGTGGTCGGCTTGCACCACGCCCACCATCCGGCCCTGGGCGTCCACCACCGGCAACGCATGCAAGTTGTATTTGTCGAAGAGTTCGGCCAGGTCGTCCTGGTGCAGGTCTGCCGGGCAGGAGAGGATGCGTGGCTCGGCCAGCACCGCCAGCCTCGTCTCCGGTTGCGCCATCACCAGCCGCGCCAGCGAAACTGCCCCGCGCAGCACCCGCTTTTCGTCGAGCAGGTAGATCTCGGTCACGCTCTCCGGGTCGCCATCAAAAGCGCGCAGCGCCTGCACCGCCTGGGCCACCGTCGATTGCACTCCAAGGGAGACAAAGTCGGTGGTCATGGCGCCGGCGGCCGAGTCCTCGTCGAACTCCAGCAGCTCCTCCACCTCCTGCCGCTCTTCCGGCTCCATCTTTCCCAGGATGGCGTCAGATTGCTCCTCGGTCATCTCGCCCAGCAAATCGGCGGCCGCGCCGGGGTCCATCTCCTCAACAATGTCGGCGATCCTCTCCTGACCGAGTTTCTCCAGCAGGGCCTTTTGCAGCTTGGGATCCACCTCTTCCAGGGCTTC
>PMOF01000300.1:0-208 GCA_003162495.1 Acidobacteriaceae bacterium | reverse complement strand
ACGTCGACAAATTCCCACGGAATGCCATGCGCGCTGAGCCTGCGCGACAAAGCCTCCAATGTTGCTCGCGGAAGAACTCCTTTGAAGATCCTGCGAAAGGCTCCGCGAAGCCCCACCTCGACCTCGGCCACGCGCAGCAGATGCGCCGCGCCGCGGCCCAGCCATTCCAGATCCACATCGTTCACCCGCACCACCTTGCGGCCGTGAA
>PMOF01000078.1:1760-4734 GCA_003162495.1 Acidobacteriaceae bacterium | reverse complement strand
TTCGGAGCATGAGATGAACAGGGAAACATAAAGCATTAGGGAGCGGGTTGTATACGGTTGGTGTTTGACGGTTCGGCCTTCGCCTCCGAAAAATACTGCTTGACACCGGAACCGATTCCAGGGTGCATACTTGCCTGAATGGATGAGAGGACCAAGCCGTTCTCGCCCGGCGCGCTGGCCAAGTTGGCTGGAGTAAGTACAGACACCCTTCGCCACTACGAACGGACTGGCCTCCTGCCTGTTGCGCCCCGCACCGCATCGGGATACCGCAGGTACGCGCCAAACTCGTTAGAGCGAGTCAACATTGTGCGGCGCGCGCTGCAATTGGGATTCAGGTTAAGTGAACTCGCTGAAATTCTCAGCGCTAGAGATCGAGACGAGGCGCCTTGTATCCACGTTCTTGCCCTTACGGAAGAAAAGCTTCACGAGTTATCCGGGAAGATTCGGGAACTCCGCCAGACCGAGCGCTACATGCAAGAACTGGTGCGCGATTGGCATCATCAATTGGCGCATTGTGCAACGGGCGAGAAAGCAATGCTCCTGCATTCTTTGAACACCAAGCCGGGATTGCCGGCCAAACCCCTGGAAAACCTGAAGAGGAGGAAGCAACTATGAAACAACTGGTTCTGGCTCTTTCAATCACCACTTTACTAATTGCTCAGAGAGTTCCGCTCAGCGCCCAAACCTCAAACAAGGACACCAGTGGACCAATCTGCCCCATGCACTTGGAGCACGGTAAACAAGATCCCCATGCAGCGGCCGTGGAGGCAAATGGTGACCGGGCGATGGGTTTTGCGCACGACAAAACGACCCATCATTTCCTTATGGCCAACGATGGAGGGGCGATTGAAGTCACAGCCAATGATCCGAGTGACAATCTCGACATTGAGTCGATACGCACCCACCTTGCACAAGTCGCATCCATGTTCGGAAATGGCGATTACTCGACCCCAATGCTTGTGCATGGCGCCATTCCCCCCGGAGTCACTACGATGAAGCTTGTGAAAGACAGGATCAGTTTCAAATTCGAACCGATCAATGCAGGCGGTCGTGTTCGCATCGAATCAAGCGACCCGATTGCGCTCGCCGCAATTCACGACTTTCTTCGTTTTCAGATTACCGACCACCAAACAGGGGATCCGCTGGTCGTAGAACCTACGCGTTAATTGGACAATTGCACTTCCGGGAGGGATCGTTCCAGACCGCTCGATTCATGAAGGGAATTTACTGCTTCGCGGCCTTCACCGCCTCCGTGAGCGCCGGCACCACTTCGAACAAATCCTCGACAATTCCGTAGTCGGCAATCTCGAAGATGGGCGCGTCGGGGTCCTTGTTGATGGCGACAACGCGGGCTGTTCTGGCTGATCGCGTTTGGGAATATCCGGCTACTCATCTGAAGATACTTGAAGCCCCGAGACGGTTCGAATCTTCGACATTGCGAAAAGCACCAGGAAAAGCGAGACAGCGAGCGTGAGGCACGTGACCGCGAAGAATCTATCGAGTCCAGTCTGGCTGACCGGCAGCGCGTTAAAGGTTCCGGCAATCCCCGTCCACCAATAGGCGAAAAGACCAACGTCCATCAAGACGTGCCCAATCATGCCGGGAATAAGCGACCCAGAGGTTCGTGCCAGAAGCCCCAGGAGCACACCTGCACCAAACACGATTGGTACAATTCCTGCGGTGGCCCAGTCTTTGGTGAGATGGACTGACGTAAAAAAGAGCGAAGAAATCAGAATGGCCGCCGGCGCACCGTAGCGTTTTTCGATCGGGCGCTGCATGTATCCGCGAAAGCCGGTCTCCTCGCAGATTCCCGCCGAGATGGCGGACACTACAACCGCCAGCCATCTGAGAGACGTGGAAGGAATGAAGGAGAAATCATAACCCCGTCGGAATGCCGCAATCGGAAAAGGAACGAAGCGGAACAGCAGGACGATCGAGGCATGAACGCTCACCGCGAAAAAGAAAGCGGCGATCAGGCTCCAAAACCATTGCTTGCGCGAGAGCGTAGCTCGGCGGAATGCCATGGCGCGGACGGTTCTGGTCTTCCTGGGCGGACCTCCTCCGCTCGCCCACCACACATAGAACGCGAGAAAGACCCCCTCGGCAATCGCCGCCAGGGGCGCACCAAGATTGAGAAGCAAAAGTGGCCAGACGTTGGCGGCAACAAGAGCAATGAGAAGGCCGGACACAATGGCCCGCAATGGAACGGGTAACTTGGTCCAACGGATCCGATCGATGGCATGAGTCGTCACCTATTCAATGCCTCAGGCAAGTTTATTCTACAGTTGTGCGAGTAATCGAGCAGTTTTTTGTGGCGCTTGAGCGGCCTCTTTCGATTCCGATTTCGAATTTGAACCAAGGCATTGGGAGGCTGAACAAAAACCGCGACACTCAATCTCCGCCGTGTTAAGGAAGGGACCGTGCAAGGGCAAATCGCCGCTCACTGCTTCGCCGCCTTCACCGCCTCCGTCAGCGCCGGCACCACTTCAAACAAATCCCCGACAATGCCGTAATCGGCAATCTCGAAAATGGGCGCGTCGGGGTCCTTGTTGATCGCGACCACGCATTGCGAGCCTTTCATGCCCACCAGGTGCTGGATGGCTCCTGAAATTCCAACGGCCAGATAGAGCTTGGGCGCGACGGTTTGGCCCGAGCTGCCGACCTGCCGTTCCATGGGCAGCCAGCCGTTGTCGCAGATGGGGCGCGAGGCGGCCATCTCCGCGCCAAGCGCGGTCGCCAGCGCTTGCACCAGGGGGAGGTTGTCCGCTTCCTTAATGCCGCGGCCTACGCTCACGATCAGTTGCGCGGAGCCGAGGTCGACCGTCTGCGAGCTGCCGCGGAACGGCTCGCCGGGTTTGGTGCGAATCTGCGCCGCGTCGAGAGTCGGCGTAAAAGTTGTGATCTCCGCCGCGGTTTGGCCTGCGCTCTGCGCATCGGCGCGAAACGCCCCCGCCTGCACGGAGACAAAGCAAGG
>PMOF01000078.1:0-1738 GCA_003162495.1 Acidobacteriaceae bacterium | reverse complement strand
GCATAATCGCGTACCTGATACGTGTGCGGAAAGACTACGTACGCTGGACCCTCGGACTGAACCAGTTGTTCGAGAGCAAGCGTGATGCCATCGGCCGTGTACTGCGCCAGCAGCGGATGATCCACGCGCACTACTTTGCCCGTGGTTCGTGCGGCGATCTCGGCAGCCAGCGATTCCGTCCCGGAGCCGACAACGACCGCGCTCACGGCCAGCCCTAGTTGCGTGCCGAGGTGCTGCCCCGCTGCAAGCGCTTCCCAACTGATGCGGGCGATCTTGCCGGCCCGTTGTTCCACCACTACGAAGACGCCGCTCATAGCACCCGCACCTCGAACTTCAGTTTTTCCACCAGCGCCGCCGCAGCTTCTTTTGCCGAGCCGCTCAGCATCTGCGTTGATTTTTGCTTGTGGGGCAGCGTCACCTGTTCAAGCTGCACCACGGGCGCCGCGCTCACGCCGAGTTCCGCCGCCGTCACACGGCGCACGTCCTTGGTCTTGGCGCGCTTGATGCCCATCAGCGTGGCATAGCGCAACTTGTTGCCGCCGGACTGAATGGCGAGCACGGCCGGGGTCGGCATTTCGATCGATTGAAACCAGCCTTCTTCGAGCTCCCTCTTCACTGTCAGGCCGGTCTCGGTTTTCTCCACGTGAAGAATCAGCGTGGCGTGCGGCAGCCCCAGCAGCTCCGCCACAATCACGCCCGTCTGGCCCAGTCCCAGGTCTTCTGACTGCAATCCGGTCAGCACCAAGTCGGCCTGCTCGGGCTTCACCGCTTCAGCCAGCAGACGCGCCACGCCCAGCGCATCGCGCTGGCCCAGGTCGTCGCAGTCAATGTGGATGGCGCGATCCGCGCCCTTGGCCAGCGCTTCGCGGATGGTCGACCCCACGCGCTCCGGACCAGCGCTGACCACCACTACTTCGCCGCCATGCTTTTCCTTGAGCTGCAGCGCCTCTTCGAGCGCGTAAGCGTCTGACTCATTCAGCGCATACTGCAAATCGGCTTCTTCAATCCACTTGCCCCCCGAGCCGATGCGCACCTGCGCATCGCGTTCGGGAACTTGTTTGATGGCGACAATGATCTTCATCTCGAAAAGCTCTCGTTTCTCTTAACTTCCAGCCGTCTCACGCAATCCACCGCTGTCAGGCAGCCCACGCGCCGCCAACTGGGCAATATCCATAAGATGCGGCGCAGCCTCGCCTGAGGCCGCCAGCGCGTCGCGAAACATCGTATTGCAAAACGGGCAGGCGGCAGCGATGGTCTGCGCCCCGGTGGCGACAAGTTCCGCGGCGCGATTGTGACTGACGCGCTCGCCGGTTTCTTCGCCGAGAAAGGCGAGGCCGCCTCCCGCGCCGCAGCAGAAGCTCCGCTCCCGATTGCGCGGGGCTTCGACGAGTGAACCGGCCAGCGCGGCCACGGTCCGCGGCTCGTCGTAGACATTGCGATAGCGGCCCAGATAGCAGGGGTCGTGGAAGACAATCTTTTGGTCGCTTGCTTGTTTCGGTAGCTTGTCCACATAGCGAGCCATGAACTCGCTATGATGCTCAATCTCAGGAGGCGTGCCGTATTCTTTCCAATCTTCCTGGATGGTGCGCACGCAGTGCGGGCAGATGGAGACGATCTTCTTGACTTTATTTTGCGCGAGCGTTTCCAGGTTGGCTTCGGCCAGTTGCTGGAAGAGCAAATCGTTGCCCAGGCGCCGCACCGGATCGCCGGTACATTTTTCCTTGCGCAGCACGCCGTA
>PMOF01000069.1:362-15386 GCA_003162495.1 Acidobacteriaceae bacterium | reverse complement strand
TGGAGCCGACGGTCAGACTTGAACTGACGACCTGCTGATTACGAATCAGCTGCTCTACCAACTGAGCTACGTCGGCTTGCTGCTGGTCCGATTGTATCGTTGCCCTTCATCCCGGTAAAGCGAACCACGGCGTGCGGTCGCCGATTTCTCTATTTGGGACGTGCGAAACAGGCAGGTAGAGCGGACGGAAAAAACGGAAAGAGCCGCCCGGCAACAGGGCAGCTCCTTCCTTAGGGAGAATAGTTCCAACGGAGGCAAAACCATCAGAACTTTCTGGCTGCATACTAGGGGCGGGGGAAGGGAGTGTCAAGGAGAAATAAGAGCGGAAATAAATCTTTTATAATCATAGGCTTATAATTGAATTCCCGACAAACCGACGGATTCTATCTTCGATAGATGTTCGCCTTTTTCTTCCCTATTACTCCCGTCTTTTCAGGGTGTTTCTTCGGGTTTACGTCTAGTTTTCCACAGGTTTAAGCCCCGATTCACGTTTTGGATGCTGCTTCTGGTTCCATGGCAAAAATTCGGTTCGTCAATCCTGCAAATGCAGGCTGGTGAACTCCGCTTCGTAGACCGACGAAGCAGGTTTGCCGCGCGCGATGCGATAGAGCGCTCGGCCCCCGCCCAGGAAAACACCCAGCAGAATCGCGGCGCTGCACCCGATGATGATCAGCGTGACGATGCCCAGGAGCAACTGACCGGTCTTGGCTACCTCGGACTCAGTTGGTTGCGGAATCGAAATCAGGTTGGATTCGAAGTGTACGGTGGCCAGCAGCTTGTGGCTCTCCTCGGGAATGGCGTCGCCGCTCACAATGGCCACCAGAGGCCCGCTGCGGCGCACTTCGATCGAGGCCTTGTCGGAGTCAACGAGCGGCTTGGGCCATGCCGGCTGGGCCTGAGCGCCGGAATTGATGTAGTCGCGAATCTTGCTCTCCTGCGCGGCGCCCATCTGCGGCGTGGGGTAGTCGATGATGGTGAGCGTGGCTGGCCCCGAGCGCAGCGAGTAGGCGGCGGTCACCGCCTCCGCGCCGCGATCGAAGCCCACCAGATCCGGCGGCAGCACGCCGCCAGCGCCCGCATAACCTGCCGGTCCCACGGCATAGTGGGTGGTCTGTCCGTCCAGGGATGTCTTTGGCAAATCCGCCAGGATGGGCGGAGCCAGTGCCGCGGTGCCTTCGGGAACCGGCAACTGGCCGGCCAACTCGCGCAGTTCAGACCCGGACATGGGGCCGATATGCGAAAAGTTTGCATCGATCATCGTGTTGCCCAGCCAGAAGAGCACACGGTTCCCGTTCGATGTAGCGCCGCTGCCGATCGTTTCCCTGGGCCAGCCGGATTGACGGTAAAGCGTATAGGCACCGTAGGCGCCGCTGGCGTCGTGAAAGCGCAGAGCGCGCAGGCTGAGTGTTTCGTCGCTGCGTTTGTAGGCGGCCAGCGAACCGTCGGTGAAGTCGTATTCGTTAAGCGCGGCTACGTTGGCCGGATCAGCCAGGGCCGCGTCGGTCACTCGTTTGGGCGCATCTGACGCCACCCATCCGGCAAAGGAATCCGGGAGCAGCGGCTTGGGCACGGGCGGAAGCACGAGATGCGCCGGTCCCTGCGGAATGGGCGGAACCGGCGACTTGGGTGGTGCGGCCTGAGCCGTGACCGAAGCAGCGCCCGCGCCGAGCAGCGCCACCGAGCAAAACGAAGAGACCAGGACTGGAATCCAACGCATCAAAACGCTCCAGTCTTCAGGTTACACTCCGGAATGTGGCTGCGGCGAAGTGGGGCCATAGTAAAGTTCTCACGGAAAGAAAGTCTATGCCCGCCACGCATCCAACCCTGCCAGCGACCGCTCGCACTCCAACATTGCCAGCCTGCGTTCATCGACTGACGACAGTCACCGGAGCGGGCGGATAAAGGATGTCGCCGAGAGCCTGGTACCGACCTGCGTAGAAGATCAGCGCATACTCCCGTATCCCCGTGCTCAAAGGCCCTCCAAGGCAAATGCTGGCCAGCAACGCGAAACCCAGTGCAACCAAGCCGAAAAAGACCTGGACAAGAACGCCGACAACCGCGGATGCGCCCGTGGAGTCAGCGAAGGCCGAGTGAAGACCGTATTCAATCGCCGCAAAGGCGCCGGCGAGGGCTACTCCCGGAACAATCAGCACTATGAACAAACCGGCCGTCGCAACCAATGGCAGCGCCACGCGCAGCAGCACGTAAACAAAGAACTGCCTCTTTTCGGCCATGATGCGGGCCCACACCTGGGCCCACGCGTCGCCGGCGGATGCGTTGTCCAGCGCGAAATGCGGCAGCATCCAATCGCGCAAAATCAGGTCGGCTACAAGGCAGGCCAGTATCAGCAGCAGGATGATTGGGATCAAGGGCAATACAAGGGACAGCAACAACCCCACATCGAGATGGCCGCTTTGGCGGTTCTCATGAAACAGTCGCAAAAAGCCACCGATAAACGGAAGCGCGATCAACACCACGGCCAGCAAGAAGCAAAATCCGACCACGATGTTCATCCAGAAAAACCGCATCGCCTGCGCTCCGTAGATCCACCATCCCGGCCGAATCTCCTTGATGTTGTGGATCAGGCAATGAAAATAGGCAAATCGCAGTCGCGTGATCAGATAGAACACTACAACCGACAAAACAAACCCCACCAGCGCGATCGCAAGAATTGCGGCAATCCACTCCGGCGCGAAGTGGAAAGGCGGATGGAAGTGCGGTTCGCGCCCCGTCGTATGGCCACTGTGCGACAAGGAGTGAAAATTGCTTCCAGCCCCCTCGGTAATGATCGCGACCAGGCCAAGCTTCAGATAGGTTCCCCATTTGAAGGGCCTGAAGAGGAATTCCCTGGTGCGTTGAATGGCAAGCGAAACGGAATCCACAGCAGAGAAGGCGCGCATATGAGACCTTTCATGGGAAGGCACAGCGTACCACACAACTACGCAAATCTCACCTGCGAAGTTCCGCAGCCGAGTGCGGCATCGCACTCCACCACGCATCGAACGCCGCCAGCGATCGCTCGCACACCAGCCGGTGCCGCTCCTTCTTGTCGCGGACTTTTTTTCGCAATTCTTCTTCGAGAGGCTCCAGCAGATCGAAGGTGATGTTGGCCGGTTGAAAGTCTTTGGGATCGGCGTGGGTGATGTAGTGGACCAGCGATCCGAGCGCGCTGGCGCGGGGCGCGGGAACCGGTTCTTCGCCGCGCGCGATTGCGGCCGCATAGATTCCGGCCAGCAGGCCTGTGGCGATGGATTCGGTATAGCCCTCCACGCCGCAAAGCTGACCCGCAAACAGGAGACGCGGTTCTTTTTTGAGCCGCAGATTCTCGTCCAATAAAACAGGCGCCTGAATGTAGGTGTTGCGATGAATCTGGCCGTAGCGAAGGAAGCGCGCGTTCCCCAGGCCCGGAATCAGGCGCAGCACGCGGGCCTGTTCGCCAAACTTCAGGTGGTTTTGAAAGCCGACCAGGTTGTAGCTGTCAGCGCGAAGATTTTCCTTGCGCAGTTGCACCACAGCCCAGGGCGTCTTGCCGGTACGCGGATCGCGCAGGCCCACCGGCTTCATGGGTCCGAAGCGCAGCGTGTCGCGCCCGCGCCGGGCCAGGATTTCGATGGGCAGGCAGCCCTCAAAATACCGGGGCCCCCATGCGCCCGCACTTGGCGCTTGGGGTGGAAAGTACTCCAGCTTTTCCCACTCCTTGGACTCGGCGGCTTCGGCGGCAAGCAGCGCATCGAGAAAGCGGTCGAACTCCTCGCGATCCATGGGGCAATTGATGTAGTCGGCCGTACCCTTGTCCCAGCGGGCGGCCATGTAGACGCGACTCATGTCGATCGATTCGGCATCGACGATGGGCGAGATGGAATCGTAAAAAGCCAGGTGGCCGGAGCCGGTGATGCGCTCAATCTCCGCGCTCAAGGCGTCAGAGGTAAGCGGGCCGGTGGCCAGAATCGTCAATGGGTCGCTGTCCGGATGCAGCCGCGTCACTTCCTCGCGAATGACGCGAATCAGCGGCTCGGCGGCAATCGCTTCCGCAATGCGGCTGGAAAACTCCACGCGATCGACAGCCAGCGCGTGGCCGGCGGGAACGGCAGTCTGATCCGCAATGCGCAGCAGGGTGGACCCTGCGCGCCGCATCTCCTGCTTCAGCAGCCAGGGCGCAGTGTTGGGCGATTCGCTCTTGAGCGAGTTGGAGCAGACCAGTTCCCCGAATTCCGTGGTCTGATGGGCGGGGGTGAGGCGCGGCCTTCCGTCGACCATGACCCGCATCTCGTAGAGATCCACCGCGCAACCAAGACTCGCCGCGGTCAGAGCGGCCTCCGGGCCGGCCAGTCCGCCCCCAATCACACGAACCACGGGCAGAGGGGCTGCTGCCTTCGGCGCGGAGATTGCGTACGGCTCACCCTCGCAACCATCGCGGCGCAGGCTCATGGCTGCTTTCCTTCAGCTTCGGCTAGCCGCATCAGCGCCTCTCCACTTACGCGCGCGGTGCGCCACTCGTCCATAAATTCGGCGCCCATGGCGCGGTAGAAGTCTATAGACGGAGTGTTCCAATCCAGCACTTGCCATTGCAGGCGCGGGCAGTGCATCTCCACGGCGACGGCCGCAACCCGCTGCAGGAGCGCCTTGCCGATGCCCAAGCCGCGAAACTCGGGTGGAACGAAAAGGTCTTCGAGGTAAATGCCCGGCCGCCCCATCCAGGTTGAGTAATTGAAGAAGTAGAGGGCAAAGCCGGCCGCTTGACCGTCTTGCTCGGCGATCATGCAGGAATAGAAAGGACGGTCGCCAAAGCCATCCCGCATGAGGCCCTCTTCAGTCGCCGTCACGGCGTCCGGTTCCCGCTCATAGGTGGCCAACGCCTGAATGTATGCCAGAATCTGCGGAACATCCGCCGGAGTAGCACTGCGAATCGTAGTCGCCATGCATCCATTCTAGGGTGCGGCGGAGGCCACACGCGGCCTTCGCCTCGGCACATCCTGCAATAGACACTTGTGTTAGGTGGTCGATTGGATTTAACGTGAGTCCTGCGAATGGGCCCGGTCCGTGAGCCCCATCTGGCGCGGTGACTACCCGGTCCCGGAAAGAATCGACCGCTGAAGTTAAAGCAATAATGATTTTTCGAGCCTGCGGGCAGCTTTGTTCCCGCCGCTCCTCAAGGAGAAGAACATGAAACGCACGATTCCACTTTGGCTGGGCTTGCTGGCCTTCGCCCTCTCGCCTGTGCTTGCACAATCGCCCGCAACACCGACCGCGCCCAAGGGGCCCACAGGAAAAGTTCACGGACACATCACCAATCCAACCGGCGCATCCATGGCCGCCGGCACGGTGACCTTTGTCGAGGTCGGCCTTTCGAACGGCCCCGGATTGACGGCAAAGACGTCGGAAAAGGCCAGCGCCTCGGTGGACGCCAACGGCGACTACACCGCCGACGTTCCCCCCGGCACTTATACCGTCCTCTATCGTTCGCCCGGCACGCCCCAGGATAAAGTTACCGACAGATTCGATAACGTGAAGGTGATGGTCGGACAGGATATGCTGCAGGATTTCGACATGTCCCGCCAGGCGTATATCGACAAACTGACCCCGGAAGAGAAAAAGCAGTTGGAAGATCTCAAGAAGCACAACTCGGAAGCGATGAAGGCCAACGAGGTTATCAAGGGTCTCAACGCCGATATCAAGACCACCACGCAGGATTTCAAAGACGCTGACGCGGCGCGAGCCACCGCCGTTCAGACACTCGGCGAAAAGGCATCTAAGGCCGATCTCGACGCCAAGGAAACGGAGATCAAGACCGCGAAGTACACGGAAGTTGTAACTCTGATGCAGAAAGACACCGCGGCCAAGCCCGACGCCACTGTGTTGTGGGCGCAACTGGGGCAGGCACAGCTCGGTTTGAAGAAGTATAACGATGCGGAGACGACATTCAAGAAAGTGCTTGAGCTGGAGACCGCATCCAAGAAGCCGAATCCTGTAACCCAGGGCGCGGCCAACGCCGGAATGGGCGAAATCTACGCGCGCCAGGGCAAGGTCCCGGAGGCCAATGCGGCCTATGACGCAGCGGCCAAAGTTAATCCAACCGGGGCCGCCGTTTACCTGAAGAACGAAGCAGTGGTCTTCTTCCAGATGAATAACGGAGATGCCCAGGTGGCTGCGGCAGACCAAGCCATCGCGATCGATCCCACCCAGCCTCTCCTCTACTACCTCAAAGGCCAGGGGCTTATTCAAAAGGCCACCTTTGACGCCAAGACGCAGAGGATCGTTCTGCCTCCGGGGTGCGCGGAAGCCTATCAGAAATACCTTGAGTTGGCCCCCACCGGTCAGTACGCCTCTGACGTGCAGGGTATTCTTGCGCAGGCCGGTCAGAAAGTGGCCACGACCTACAAAGCCCCCAAGAAGTAAGCAGACGCCGCACGGCTTCTTGAAGGGCGCTCCCGATCCGCTGGAGCGCCCTTCGTGCCTCTGCCCGTGTTGATCCTCTCGTGCGCTCGCCACTTTGAACCCACTACAATCCATTCCATGAGCCCTGCTCAGCCCCAGCCCGTTCTGCCCGGCCCCGTTCTCCTCGGCTACGATCAAGCGTCGTCGCTGGTGGCTGCATACGCTATCCAATTGGGACGGCGGCGCCGATCAGCAGAGCGCGTGGAACTCGGTCTGGCGGCAGGCCGGGTGCTCGCCCAGCCACTTTGCGCGGACCAGGACCAGCCGCCATTTGCCCGCTCCACGCGAGACGGTTTTGCCTGCCGAGCCGCTGAGACTTCCGCGCATGAACCGCTGCGCATTGCCGGCGCCACCCGGGCAGGAGAGGCGCCCGCGGGGCCGCTGCCGGCAGGCGCTGCCTGGGAGATCATGACTGGCGCCCCTATTCCCGCAGGCGCTGACGCCGTGATGATGATTGAGCACGTCGACTTATCTGAGGGCCGGGTCCGGCTGCTATCGCCCCGCACCGTGTCGCCGGGCGAGAATATCGTGGCCCAGGGCGCGCAGGCTCGTCGGGGGGATGAGCTGCTGCCCGCCGGAACCGCGATTCGGGCTGCGCAAATTGCCCTTGCCGCCTCCTGCGGCTGCGCGTCGATCGACGTCTTCGTTCGGCCTAGCGTGGCGATCTTGGCCACCGGCGATGAACTTGTGCCGGTCGAGTCTTCGCCCTTCCCCGGACAGATTCGCAATTCGAATGCTCCCATGCTGGCCGCGATGGTAGCCGCGGCTGGTGGCGAACCCTGGGTGCTGCCCACCGCCGCGGACCACGCCCAGGCTCTCGACGCAGCGCTCGCCCAGGCAGCGGAGGCCGACTTGCTGCTCATCTCCGGCGGCGTCTCGGCGGGCAAGTTCGACCTGGTTGAGCCGGCGCTGGCTCGCGCGGGCGCACGCTTCCACTTCACCGGCGTGCGCGTCCAGCCCGGCAAGCCGGTGGTCTTTGGGGAGCTGCCC
Organism: Acidobacteriaceae bacterium; assembly: GCA_003162495.1. Lineage (GTDB taxonomy): Bacteria > Acidobacteriota > Terriglobia > Terriglobales > Acidobacteriaceae > Telmatobacter. The sequence continues at coordinate 7,961 of PMOF01000069.1, read as the reverse complement.
GTCTCGGCACGCCAGCATTTCGACCAGGAACTCAACCAAAACGAGAAGGGCACGAAGTGCTTCTTCGGACTTCCGGGCAATCCCGTTTCCTCGGCGGTGACGTTTTTGCTGTTCGCCGCGCCGGTACTGGGCGCGCTGGCAGGCAATCATGATTTCGCGCCTCGCTTTGGCCTGGCGCAATTGGCCGCCGCGGCTCACAAGCTCGGAAGGTCGGACCTCACACGCTTTCTGCCGGCCTCCTTTACTTTTGGCGCGTCCGGCGGACGGCTCCCCGAGGTGCGGCTTGTTCCCTGGCAGGGTTCCGGCGACCTGGCCGCGATGGCCCGCTCCAACTGCTTTCTCGTCGTGCCGGAAGATGCCCCCGACCTTGAGCCCGGAGCAATTGTCCGCATTCTGCTTACCTGAGGAGTCCTATGCCGAAACCATCGCAGCCAAAGCTCTCGCATTTCGACGCATCCGGCCGCGCCCGCATGGTCGATGTCGGCGCCAAACTATCCACTCGGCGCGCGGCCACCGCCTCGGCATTTGTCGAACTCTCTGCAGCCGTGCTTGAATCGCTGCCCACCAACCCCAAAGGGAACCCCCTGGAAGTGGCTCGCTTTGCCGGCATCCAGGCGGCCAAGCGTACTTCTGAACTGATTCCGATGTGCCACCCGCTGGCGCTTTCGCATGTGGATGTGCAAACGGAAATCGTCGCCGGAGGCGTGCGCATTACCGCGACGGCCGCCACGGTTGGCCCAACAGGTGTTGAGATGGAAGCACTCACCGCAACCGCCGTAGCCGCGCTCACCATCTACGACATGACCAAAGCCCTGGACAAGGCGATCGTCATTCGCAACGTGCAGCTCGAAGAAAAATCCGGCGGCAAGAGCGGTGATTTTTCGAGGAGTCGCGCCCGCGCATGAGGCGCACCGCACGCGCCCGCAGCGGCGGTGCACATTAGTCGGCAGAACGAAACCGCAAAGAACGCCGCTCCTAGTGGGACGTTGGCGGCGCAGCTCCCGTCGGCGGTCCCTGGGGCGCGCCTTGAGGCGGACGCGGGCCATCATGTTCCTCAGGGGGCGCCACGAAGGGCTCGGGTTCCATATGGCCGCGATGGCACGTGCCGCAGGTTACTGTCCCGTCGGAGTTGGGAACTTTGGAAACGTAATTCTTATTGATGTCCTCGGTCATGCCGAACATCAGCCGGGCGGTCGCCTTCTCAGGCTTGGAGTCGTCGGCAAAGTTGAGCCGGGGCCGGCCATTGGGGCCGATATTGTTGGGGTCTGCGGTATGACAGGTGGTGCAATGGGTGCCCAGCGCGGCTGCCCATCCATCCATGATCTGGTGCACCTGTTCCCCAGTCAGGTTCTTGGGCAACACCTTGAGGTTGGTGGGGGCCATGCTGGGATGATCGTGATGTGCAGCCTCGCCAGGCGCTTGCGCTTGCGGGTTTTGGGCAGCCGTGGTCACGGCGAAGACGGCCGCGGTCAGCAGAGCGATCATTGCGGCGGGCAGAGAATACGGATATGGCTTCAAGAGATGGGCTCCTCGCGGGGTCGAAATTCGTTTTCTACTGGACGGAATTCTCGGCAAGAAAGATGCAACTGCCATCGAATCGCCTGGGGCCGGAGACGCAAGGGTGGCCTGGGAGGGTGAATCGCAGCGGCCAGTCAATGGCGTGCTTGATGCCGATGCGCGGGGTTACCCGCACTTCAGAAACCGCGTATCCGTCATCGCGCACCTGCAGCGGCGACGAGGGGCTGGTCAGATCAAGGCCGTTGTGGCTCAGCCGGGTGAGCGCCAGGGCCTGGCAGAGCCGGCTGGGGCCGGAGGCCAGTTGGCCAGCCGTTGCACTGGGCGCCAAGCCCCGGTTCCCGGCCATTTGAGCCAGTGCCGCCCCGTCGGGTCCCGCCAGCGGCTCCAGGGCGCGCAGCAGCACGCATCCCGCCTTGCCTTTGCTTTCGCAGGATACATTCATGCAGAAATAGCGTCCGTAAATCGCATAGACGTAGGCGTGTCCGGCGAGGCCAAACAGTACGCGGTTGCGCGGCGTTGGACCTCGATACGAGTGCGCCGCCGGGTCAGGCGGTTCGTGGTGCGGGCCCAGGTAGGCTTCCGTCTCCACGATCCGGCCGGCCAATATTCCCGTGCCGGACCGATGCATTAGCACCTTTCCCAGCAGACGGGGAGCCACCTGCTCCGGCGCCGCCTGAAAGAAGGCGCGGCCGAGCAGGGCGCCCCACTCTTCGAGCGCCTTTTGCCCCAACGACGGAATGCCGCGGATCGTCCGGCTTACTTGTGGTTTTTCTTCCATTCCTTGATCAGGTCCAGCACCGCTTCCGCGTGGCCTTCCGGCGTGACTTTGGGAAAGATATGCAGCAGGGTGCGATCCGGGCCAATCACGAATGTGGTCCGTTCGATGCCCCACACCTTCTTCCCATACATGTTCTTTTCCTTCAGAACACCAAACTGATTGCACACTTTCTCGTCTACATCAGCAAGGAGTGTGTACGGAAGGTCATATTTAGCGCGGAATTTTGCCTGGTCTCTGGGCGTGTCGCGGGAGATGCCAAGCACCACTGCGCCAGCCGCCTGGAGCTTTTTGAAGGTGTCGCGGAAGCCGCAGGCCTCAATGGTGCAGCCAGGAGTATCCGCTCTGGGATAAAAGAAGAGTACGACCGGCTTGCCGGCATAGTCGGACAGGCTGGCAGTCTTGTCTTCGTCGGTTTGCAAGGTAAAGTCGGCGACTTTCTGATTAACTTCCATGGAGACATTCCTCGTATGCTGATTAGAGGGCCGGCAGCGGCCATCAGGTTCGATTATTCCCGAGGTGGGCGGCAAATGTCATTGTGCAGGACGGACTGGTTGCGGATGGGACGAAGGATTCTGGCCATGATCGGAGTGCTGGCCGCGCTTCCCGCGTGGGAGCAATATCCGGGGCAGGTCTCGAAGACCGGCAAAGACGCTCCCGAGTTGCGGGCCATCGGGGTTCTCGAGTGGACAGGCGTGGCGGGCAAACCCACGGCTTCACGCATCATTCCAATCACCGTGCTGGATGGGGGCGAACTGCAGGATGGCGGCCTCTACCTGGCCCGTCCGGAACCACTGGCGCTGGCTACTGAAGTGGAGTACGAACTGCAGCAGGACGGCAAGCCGGTGGGCTTGTACGACATCAGGAACGCGCGCGAGGAACAGGGTTCATGGGTGGGCTATGGATCGTGGAGGCCGATGCCCAGGCCCAAATCCGCGCCGTCGGCGCAGGAAATGGCGCATGTCGGATTCGAGAGCGATGCGCAGAGCGATGAGCCCGTGTTGCACCGCAAGCATCACGCCGGCGATTCGTCCGCTCCGGGAACCGGCAAGGGCGGCGACTCCGGCGGCGGCAGCGGCTCTGGCTCAACCGGAGATGCATCTCCAGCGGATCCCGATCGGCCGACCTTGCACAAGAAGTCTTCAAGCGACACAACGGGAGATGCTGGCACGGCCAGCGCAGGTTCCAGCCCCGCCGCTGACACACCCGCCGACCCCGACCGGCCCACGTTGCATAAGCCGGCCTCAAGTGACGGCGCTGACGCCGGAACGAGCAGCGCCAGCGCGCCAGCGGGCGATCCCGACCGGCCGGTGTTGAAGAAGACCAAGAGCAAGCCGTCAGACGACGTGGGCCACGTCGAATCGCTGCCGGATGTCACCGATCCTGATCGCCCCCGGCTGCAACGGGGCAAGTATGAGGGAAACGATATCGCCGTAGTGCCCAGCATGATCGGTCTGCCCCCCGACATGCAGCAGGCCGTGGCCGTCTCTGACGCAAAAACCCACTCGGTGCATGTATGGAATTACGCGTGGGCCAACCCGGATGATGAAGCCAAAATGAAATCGGCGCTGGAGGATATTGCCCGCGACGCGTTGGGCCTGAACCCGCCCGCCCCCGCAACTAAGCCCAGGCGGACCACCACTCAAATGTCGACCCGGACAAAGGCCAAGCCTGCGCCGGCACCGCCTCCCGCGCCGCTCACCGAAGAGCAGTTTCGCGTCTTTGAGCTGGCCTATGGCTCCGGGGCGACTCTGGTGCTCACGGCGCACACTGATGGTCCCACCGCTCAGGAGAAATTTGTGACCCTGGTGGCGCAGCCTGACCTCTACGGAAACGTGCTGGTGCTGCTGAAGAACGTGACCGATGGCGCCCATCTGGACGACACTCCGCGCATGCGACTGGTGGACGCCGTCGACGCTCTGGCCGACAACCGCGGTGAGTTGCTCTTTGAAATGCGCGGCGCCACGCAGCGCCAGTTTGCCCTTTTCCGCGTGCTGCGCGGCCGCGCAGAAAAATTGTTTGTGAGTGGCGGCGCGGAGCTCGCCAGCCAAAGCAAAGATTAAGAAAAATTAATAAATAAAGGGGGACGGAGTGCAAACGCGCCCTTCGGATCCAATCTATTGCCTAAAAGTGTTCAAGATTGATCACTTTTAGGGGATATTTCCAAGCTTTGTTACCATAGGCGCATTCCATGATTTAGGAATCGCGTTACCTCCTATACAATGGACCATAAGGGTGGGCGCGTCGCCACTCTCCAAGGGACATCTCTGAATATGGCTTCTGTTGCAACTGCTCCGTCGCCTGACGGCACAAACGCAGGCATCACACTTCCGATTCCTGAATCATTGGAGTCGTCTGCTTCCATCGCGGCCCCGGCCGAGCCTTTCCGGGTGGAAACCCGCATGGGTCGCGCCGCAACGGTCAGTCAGGGCGTCAACTGGCTCACGCTGACGGTGGTTGCCCTCTTCCATGTGGGAGCCTTGGCGGCGTTGTTCTTCTTCAGTTGGGCTCGGCTCAGTGTCATGCTGGTGCTCTATGTCGTCGCCATCAATGTGGGCATCGGCATGTGCTATCACCGCTTACTCACACATCGCGGCTACAGGGTTCCAAAGTGGCTGGAGTATGTCATGTCGGTCTGCGCCACGCTGGCCCTCGAGGGCGGACCCATGTTCTGGGTGTCGACCCATCGCGTGCATCACCAGCATAGCGATCAGGAGGGCGACCCGCACACGCCTCGCGAAGGCGGATGGTGGGCGCATACGGGCTGGCTGCTCTTCGGCAATTCAATGCACGCCCAATCCGATGTGCTCAATCGCTACGCGCCCGATCTGGGCCGCGACCGCTTCCACAGATGGCTGAGCAAATACCATTGGACTCCGCTGGTGGCGAGCGGGGTCGTGTTGTTTGGGCTCGGCTGGCTCACGGGCGGAGTCAAGAACGCCGTCGGCATGTTGTTGTGGGGAGGGTTCATGCGCGTGACCCTTGGCCTGCACGCCACCTGGCTGGTCAACTCGGCAACCCACCTGTGGGGTACTCGCCGCTTTGAGACCCGCGACGACTCGCGCAACAACTGGTGGGTCGCCCTGGTGAGCGGCGGCGAAGGCTGGCACAACAACCACCATGCGCACCCCGTCTCCGCGCGTCACGGACTCCGCTGGTATGAGGTCGATCCCAATTTTTATGGCATCTGGATCCTGTCAAAGCTCGGCCTGGCCACCAAAATCAAGCTGACTAAATACGACCGCGATAACCCTAAACCGGCGGCCATGTAACCACGCCATCCAAATCGGATCAGACAGAGTAAGTCGAAAGAAAAATAGAATGGCGGCCTTCCGAAACAAGGAATGGCCGCCATTGTTTTGTCGTTTGCGGAATTTTGTGAAGCAAAACGAGAGCGAAAATCTACTTGTGCAGCTTGGCCCGCACCCACAGCGTGGCGAAGAGGGGCAGCGCCAGCACCAGCACTAGCACACCCGCCGGAAAGCCTACATAAAGATAGCTGTCGGCGTAGTTGACCTGGTGGCCTCCGAGGATGTTCCATCCCAGAAGCGAAAAAATCGCAACACATGTTGATGCGAAAAATGTGAAAAACGCCGAAGCGAAAGCCAGCAAGAGGCTGGTGAACAGTCCAAACCCCTCCAGCGGGAAGCCAAGAAACTTTCCGCCGCCTGGGCGTTGCGTCGTTGCCGATTCTGTCATCTTCGCGGCCATCATCGTCTAGAATACAGCTTGATGTCGAGCAGCATACAAGCCGAACTGTGGCATGCGGAAAAAGTCGCCACTCAGGCGACCGTTTCCCAGGCCGCCAACGGCGTGCATTACGCCGCGTGGGGAGAGACGCGCGTCTCTGAGCCGGACCTGGAGCGGCTGGTGAGCGCTGTGCCCGCCGCGCTTTCCGCCGCGCTCTCGAGCCGGACCTATTATTTCGTTCCGCTGGCCATCGCCGATAGCGGTGAAATCATGATCGCCCCCGCCTACACCGTCGAACTGGGCGATCGCGCCGTCTGCCATCGCAACGCGACCTTCGGCGCCGCTGAGGCCGTTTTTCTCTCCACGCGGCTGGTTGAGGATCGTTTCGGCCTGGCCTTCGAGTTCTTCATCAATGTGGCCCACAATTTTGTGGAAACAGCCGGCGTTCCGGAGAGCTTCTCCACCTTGGCCTGGTCGCAGGCCGAGGCGCAGGTGCGCGGCGAAAGCAGCCAGGACGCCTGGGAGGCTCGCCGCCACGCACAGAACAGCCGCAGTCAGGGGGGCATCGACGAGCGCGCCCGCAGCATCTATTTCGATGCGGCGTTCTCTGACGCGCTTGCCGTCTACATGCTCTCGATGGCTGTCGATTTCGACTACCACGACCTGCGCGAGCGCGAGTATCCCCTGCTCGCCGCCCCAGCCCTCGCCGAGCGCCTGCGTCATGTCGCCAGCCTGTTCCCCGCCAATCCCGGTTATGAGTTTCAGATTCTCTATCGGCGTAAAGGGTAAGAACAAAAGATCGCTTCGCAATAGTCCGTCACCATTTCGGGCTATCCTCAGCTCGAATACAGATTTCCCCGCAGAAATTCGTTTCGAAATTTGCCGTTGGGGTCGAAGTGGCTGAGCAGCGTCTTAAAGTCGTGGAGCTTCACGTATCGCGACTGAAGCTGCGACGGGGGGATGGTGAATAGCTTGGCCCAGTGCGGCCGCGGAGCGAAGGGCTCCAGTTGCTTCTCAATCTGCGGCAGGATCTTGCTGACCTCGGGCCACTCGGGTTTCCACGTGAAATGAATCGCCAGGGAGGGCCGCTGGTAGGCCATGCTCATCCAAAGCTGGTCCGCAGCGATGGTCCGCAATTCGGTGATGAACAGGTGGGGCGTGATCTGCTCACGCAGCTTTTCGACGGCCAGGATGGCTTCATATCCGCGGTCGCGGGGCACGAAGTATTCGGTCTGCAACTCACGGCCGCTCGAAGGCGTGAAGTTCATGCGAAAGTGTGGCATCCGCTCATACCAGGGGCCGGGAATTCCCTGCTGCTCGGTCGCAGGCTCGGCGTCGTGACCGGCCACCGGGTGCAACTTGCGGATGGCGGCTGGGGCGCCGAAGAATTCTTTCGGCCACTGGTTCGCATCGCCAGGCGCGAGGCGGCGCTTGATCCAGACCTGGGTGGCCCGGTGATTTTGCCAGTCGGTAAACAGGCTTACGCTGTATCCGCTGCCGAAAATTTCGTCGAAATGATCTTTGAGGTGATCGAAGGAAAGATTCTCATAGACCTTCTGGGCCATCTTGAAAGTTGGCAGCAGATTGAGGGTCACGCTGGTCAGCACGCCGACCGC
>PMOF01000069.1:0-175 GCA_003162495.1 Acidobacteriaceae bacterium | reverse complement strand
AGCTTGCCGTAAGTAACTCCGGCACCCACGGTCACGGTGCGCGCCTTTTCGTCGAGCACGATCTGATCAAGGCGCTGGAGCGAGATCTGATTCTGCGTGCTGTCGGCGATGGCGATGAAAGAGTGCCGGGTGCCAAGCGCTCTCAGCTTCGCGCAACTCTTCACCACCTGCCGGA
>PMOF01000051.1:5519-6833 GCA_003162495.1 Acidobacteriaceae bacterium | reverse complement strand
GGCAGGTGGCCCACTCACAGATCCAGCCGCCCGTCCGTGCTCCGCAAATAGGTAAGTCTGTGCCCCATTCATCGCGGCTTTATCGCGATGAGTGGGCTGCGAGTTCTTGCCGTACCCTCCGACTCGATTTCAACAATTCCTCGGATTCCGGTAGCGTAGTTGTTAAAGCTGCTCCATCGGTACTGCTCGGGCGGTGCCCGAAAACCCGCTCATCGCGATAAAGCCGCGATGAACGGGGCACAGCTTTTGATCCTGGGGTGAGTGGGCCACCTGCCACAGCTTGCGATCCTGGGGTGAGTGGGCCACCTGCTTCCGCGTTGCTTGGGTCCGGGGTCGAAGTGCACATGCAGGTCCTTCGGGCAGGTGGCCCACTCACTGATCCAGCCACCCACCTGCGAGTTCTTGCCGTCCACCCCAACTCGATCTCAACGACTCCCCGGCGTCCGGTAGCTTAATGGTTGAAGCTGCTCCATCGGTACTGCTCGGGCGGTGCCCGAAAACCCGCTCATCGCGATAAAGCCGCGATGAACGGGGCACAGCTTTTGATCCTGGGGTGAGTGGGCCACCTGCCACAGCTTGCGATCCTGGGGTGAGTGGGCCACCTGCTTCCGCGTTGCTTGGGTCCGGGGTCGAAGTGCACATGCAGGTCCTTCGGGCAGGTGGCCCACTCACCGATCCAGCCACCCACCTGCGATTTGCAAATAGATAAGCCTGTGCCCCATTCATCGCGGCTTTATCGCGATGAGTGGGCTGCGAGTTCTTGCCGTACCCCCCGACTCGATTTCAACGACTCCCCGGATTCCGGTAGCGTAATGGTTGAAGCTGCTCCATTGGTACTGCTCGGGCGATGCGACCAGTCCCCTTTTTACAGGATTCCGATGGATATACCGGATCACTTCGGACCGGGCTGATTCGCCACGGATGTTCGAGTCAAAATAACGCTCCTGCCAGAACTGCGGGCGATCGCCTCGGAGTTTGCGTGAAGTGATCTGCTTGAGCGCCTTCAGAAACTGAGCCACCAGGATCAGCGGCGGCTCGTTGATCAGCAAGTGGATATGTTCAGGCATCAGGACGTAAGCGTAGACCCTGGCCTGGTGACGTGCGCGGGTCTGTTCCAGAACGGCTTCGAACGTTTCCTTGCATTCCGGCATTTCAAGAAACGGAAGACGGTGGAAGCAACTGAACGTAATGAAGTGAAGGGCTTCGGCTTTCTGGAACCGCTTCAGGCCATATGGCATGGTGCTATCGTAACTCCGCTGGAAACCTGCTCAAGGACCCGCTCATCGCGATAAGGCCGCGATGAACGGGGCACAG
>PMOF01000051.1:0-5411 GCA_003162495.1 Acidobacteriaceae bacterium | reverse complement strand
GTGTGTGCTGGTTCTATTTGCGTGGTTCTGCGGACCAGCGGATCCAGCACTTGCCCAAAACCAGGCCGGATCCATTTCGGGTACGCTGATGGATTCTGCCAGCGCCGTATTGAGAGGGGCTCAGGTATCCATCCCCGCCAAAGGCATGCTTGTTTCCACCGACGAGCAGGGCCGCTTTTTCTTTAGTGGACTCCAACCCGGCAAATACACGATTTCCGTCAGCTACATCGGTTTCGAGAATTTGACGAAAAGCGTGACCGTCAATCCGGGAGAGTCGACTACGGTGAGCCTGCAACTCCAGGTCGAGTCAGAAAAGCAGAACGTGCTGGTGACCGCGGCAAACGCATCGGCCGAAGTGGAGGCGGTGAATGAAGAGCGGACCGCGGACAACCTCATCCAGGTGATGCCCACCGAGACCATCACCAGCCTGCCAGACCGCAACCTGGGCGATGCGATCAGCCGCATGGCCAGCGTGGCCCTGACGCGCAACGAGGGTCAGGACAATTTTGTGGCGGTGCGCGGCACCGAGCCCCGCCTGAACAATACCACCGTCAACGGCTTCAACATGCCGTCTGAAGATCCCGGGATCCGCGAATTCGATTTCTTCGCGGTTCCCACCGGTATCGTGGATTCGGTCAAGGTGAGCAAAACCCTCGAGGCCAACATGGATGGCGACGGCATCGGCGGCTCAATCGATCTGGTCACCAAGACCGCGAGCGACACCCCCACGTACCAAATCACTGCCATCGGCGGCATCGGCGCCATGGGCGGCTTCACGCCGATCGAAAACCCCCGTCCTAACGCGCAGGTTTACGGCACCTGGGGCAGGCGCTTTGGAACCAACAAGAAGTTCGGCTTCATCATCGGCGCCGAGTACGACTTCGATGGCACCGGCTATAACGACGTCGAGCCCACCCCGGACGAGGCCACCCTGAGCAACGGCCAAAACGTGGTCTGGGACGACTCCCAGGATATCCGCACCTACATGTTCCACCGCCCCCGCACGGGATTGGGCGGCAGCCTCGATTACCGCATCAAGCCGGGATCCACGATCTTTTTACGCTATCTCTACAGCTACACGCGCGACAACGGCGACAAATCTGTTTACAGCCTTTTCGACAACACGCCGGGCCTGCAATCGGTGGATACCACCGTCGGCAGCTACAGTGGCGGGTGTGCCGGCGTCACCAACGGTATAACCACCGCGCCCTGCAACACTCCGCCGCGTTACTATAATCAGCTCGAAAATGCCCGGATCTATTCGGACAGCATTCAGCTCAGCGGCACGCATGTTCTGACCAATACCTGGTACTCGTGGAGCGCCGCCGCCGGAACGGGCTACTTTGGCGACGATCCTTTTGACACGGGCAACTTCACCAACACCGCCAGCACCAGCTCGTGCCAGTTCAACCAAAGCGCGACCACCGACTACTTCGTGCCCCAGTGGACCCCGGCATGTTTTGACGAGATCAACAGTCCCCAGAACTACGCCTTCACCGGGACGCGGCGTAGTCCGGGCCACGAGGAGCAGATCAACATCGGCATCGACGGTTCGGGCGCGTTCCGTTGGCACCTCGGCGGCCACCTCTCCACCTTCGAGTACGGCGCCAAGTTCCGCAGCATGCACAAGTACAACAATCAGTACTACATCACCTCCACTTACGATGGCGCCGGCGCCGGCGTTCCGATGTCGAACTTCCCCAACCAACTCATTCAACCGAACTACTACAACGGCGCGTACAAGGACGGCTACAACGTGTGGTACGGCCCCGTCCAGCAATACGTCGACCAGCACCCCGCCGAATTCACCTTATCCAACAACAAGGGGGTGTATTCCGGGAACTACGGGCTGGTGGAGCACATTCCCGCCTTCTACGTGATGAACACCACCGACTTTTCCAAGGGCGTCCGCTTGGTTGTCGGTCTGCGCGCCGAGATCACCACGGAGAACGTGCACAACCTGGCGTTCGATCCTGATGGCAACGCCACGCCGAATGCCTTCTCCGGCTCCTATTACGACGTGCTGCCCAGCGCATCGCTGCGCTTCGACGCCGGCCCCAGCAGCTATCTTCGCCTCATCTATGCGCGCGGCGTCTCCCGCCCCGAAGAGTCGGAGCTGGCGGAAGACGTGAGCTGGGGCGTCGGCGGAAACGGCGCCTACAAAAACACTGTCGCCTTCGGCAATCCCAACCTCAAGGCCGAAACCGGCGACGATATCGACGTCCTCTACGACCACTACTTCAAGAGCTTCGGCGTGTTGTCCGGCGGGTATTTCTTCAAGCACCTCGCATCTCCGCCGGTCAGCACCCAGACGGTGCTGAACAACTACCTGCCTCCGGGCGCGCCGTCATCGGATCAGGGCACTTACCTCGCCACCTACTACGTCAACGCCGGCAGCGCCTGGATCAGCGGCGTTGAATTACAGTACCTGCAGCACTGGTCCAATCTGCCCGGCTTCCTTGGCGGCCTCGGCATGAATGCCAACTACAGCTACATCGGTTCCCAGACCAGCGGCATTGCCGGGCGCAGCGACAAGCCGCGCCTGCTGGAGGACGCTCCCAATATCTTCAACATCGGGCCGACTTTCAACCGCGGGCCTCTCTCGATGCAAATGAACATCAACTACAACGGGGCCAGCATTTACTATTACCAATACACAGACGGGGCGCCAGGCGGAATAACTGGCCCGCTCGGCGACAACTATAACTATCCCCACACCCAGGTCGACGCCCAGGGCAGCTACGCGCTTCCCCGCGGCTTCAAGTTGCTCGTCTCCGGACTTAACCTCACCAACGAAGAATTCGGCTTCTACTACGGCAGCCAGAAATACGATACGCAGCGCGAGTTCTACCACCCGACCTACTCGTTCGGCCTGAGCTGGACGCCGCAGCGCGAGCGATAATACCGCCAAAACGGAACCACCGCAGCGGCGAAAGGGCGCACCGGAATATCGGTGCGCCCTTTCGAATTGAAGTGGCTGCAGAGGATTTTTTGCGATGATAAAACGGCCGCTAGCTACGTTGCATTTCGCATGCGGCATATCATTATGGGTCGTGCTTTCCGGCGCGCAGATTTTTCTGTCTACCAGCTGGAACTTTGGGCCTCTTCCTCCGTTGATCCGGCACCTGTTTGTGAGTTTCCTGGAAAACTAGAATCTTCCAGCAACTGCCGCCCCGCACTCCGACGCGCAAGATGCCTGCGCGAAACTGCGGGCCAAGAGAGTTCTGCTGGGCGCAAAGCGTTCTTTCTAAGCCGAAGACAGGGGAAGTTTATTTTCGGCAAAAGCGGAGACGATGGTGACCGTTATGCGTGGGAGCGCCGACGGGGATCCCTAGTTGCGTTCGAGAAGCCGACATTCCGAGGAGTAACCGGCGTTGGTCAGTGCATTTGCCATTGGCATTTTCCGATGCACCAACTGTGGTCAATCTGGCCTCGTGCTATCCCAGGTCTCAAAAACGAGACCTGGGGCACCCGTTTTCCTGCTGGAATTGCATTCTTGAGATGTGGGCAGGCCGCCGCTCTCCCTCGGGTCCGACTCACCGACCGGGGCGTACGCACCGCGCATAGAAAAGGAATGACTTTCGGCCTGATGTGACACAGCCATCGGCTAACTGGAAGCGTCCTGCATAGGCCTTACCATCCGCTGGGTCCGACCAAGACGACCAAAATTGAAGTCCACTTTGGTCCGTTGGGAAATATTTTCCCTCATAGATGATGAGTCCGTTTACCCTTTCCATCTTAGACAGGTAATCACCCCAAAGGGAGAGTAGTTCTTCCTTGTCAGGTAAGTGCCAGTCCGAATGTCCGGCGAGCGAAAGGCTGTGGTAGTAGTTCATAGAATCTTCCCAATTCCTCTTGCTGCCATCGTATCTTCGCTGCCACATCAGTTCAGCCCTGTGGTCCGTCACTGTCCCATCTAGGTTGTCGGTGAATCCGGCCCTTTCGTCAGCTCTTCGTCCGGCGGCTTCTGCCGCTGCGGCTTCCAAAGCAGGCCTATTCGCTTCGACCTCGGCCTTCTGCGCAGCATATTGCAATCCGCCGACGCGCTTTTTTACTGCAAGAGCATCGTCCGCGTTCGGTGCGGCAAGCAGATAGAGGCTAAAGCTCTGAATAGCTTCTTTATTCTCACCAGCCTTTTCATGCGCCACGCCACAGTTGAAGTAATCGGCAGCCAGCCATGGGGCAAGTACAAGAGCTTTTTCGTACTGTTTGGCGGCATCGGAATAGTCTGAACTGGCCTTGGCGTTCTTGAAAGCGTATTCGGCTGCGCCTTCGGCCATGATTGCATCATCCGGCGTGGCCGGCCTGGGGTTCATCGTCAGTGCCAGCCCGATGATCTTCTCGCGCAAAGCCCGGTCGTTTGGCGATTGTTGTAACTGCGCGGTGAGTTGATGAAGCTGGTCGGCGGGGATCGCTGGTGGGGTCTGGCTGAAAAGGAACGGCGTGAATAGGAAGCAAACGACGAGAGCGCGAAGCACATTGTCTTTCATTTTCCCCCTTTCTCTTGAGAGGCCCTGCTGTTTTCCTTGGTCAGCTAAAAACTCGAATCGCCCGCACAAGGTCGTACTTGTATTCGGCATCAGCGCCATTCATTTCACTACCAGATATGAAAGACGATACTCGCCACACAGTTTGTAGCTCTCCCAGGCATGGCAGCCTCATTTTGGGGTTTGGGCAAACGTTGGCCAGCCCGCCAAGCGAGATTCGCGAAGGGCTAGTAGGGGCCCGACTGAGATAGGGACTATTGGTGCGTCAGCGTATATTCATCCTGACCAGCTGGGGTACAACGTCCCCCCATTCTTCTCTGTTGCACGAACTTAATAGTACGGTGGTCAAGCCCGATGACCGGACTAATTGTCGACCAACCTGATGGACAAAGGGCAACGGCTGAAGCAACAGCATCGTCCGCCGCGACTTCCCAGACTATGTCGCCTGAGGGAGAGACAGTTGCTCGAATATTACCCTGATGTTCTATTTGATCCTCCCTTAAAGGACGGTCATAGCCATTCGCAACTTCGGAACCTTGAATTATCCTGAACTCGACTTGGTTGCCTTCTTTCTTCGCCAGAATGATGCCTTCGGAGTCCCAGGTGGTGCCTTCCATAACGTAGCTCCACCGCCCCACCAACCACCCAAATTTGGCTTCCTCTGCACGCGCTGCTGCTTCCTTCGCATTGGCTGCATCTTTAGTCTGCCTTACTGCTTTTTCTGCTCTGGCTTCAAGCGAGTAAAGTTTATCCTGAACTTTGCGCGCGTCTTCGTCGGAAAGCTTGAACTCTTGATAGATTTTCAAATCCGCCATCGATCCGGAGTAGTCCCCTGCCGCTTCCTTGGCCAACGCCAAGTTGTACCGCGCGTCGGGCCATTGAGGTGCAAGGTCGACGGCCCGCTTGAATTCACTCTCGACCTGA
>PMOF01000043.1:6618-9731 GCA_003162495.1 Acidobacteriaceae bacterium | reverse complement strand
CGAGTATGCTTCGCTGCTCGATCCTCTGGGGAACGCGGTGCATACGGTGCTGGCGGGGCCGATTGCGGCGCAAACGGTGGCGGTGACGGGATGCGGGGCGATCGGGCTGTTTTCGATTGCGGTGGCCAAGGCTTGCGGGGCGGCGCGGGTGTTTGCGATTGAGGTGAATGCGCATCGGAGAGCGGTGGCGGCGACGATGGGCGCGGACATGGCGCTGGACCCGGCGACGGACAACGTGGAAGAACAAATACTGGAGGCGACGGGCGGGACGGGCGTGGATGTGCTGCTGGAAATGTCAGGGCACCCGGCGGCGATCGGGACGGGCTTTGCGGTGCTGCGGACGGGCGGAAGGGCGTCGCTGCTGGGGATTCCGTCGCAGCCGATTGAGATGGACCTGGCACGGGACGTGATCTTCAAAGGCGCAATTGTGCAAGGCATCAACGGGCGCAAGATGTTCGAGACCTGGTTTCAGATGGAGGCGCTGCTGGCGACGGGGAAACTTAACCTAGAGCCGGCCATCACGCACCGGCTGAAGCTGAGCGAGTTTCCGCAGGCGATGGAATTGCTGCGGACGGGCGAAGCGATCAAGGTGGTGATGCGGCCGGAGTGAATGCCAGTGTCTTCCATGAGAAGGCCCTAGTCTTGCCATTCGATGACCGCGCGGCGAAGACCACGCACGGCGTTCGATAGATAGATGCCGTCAGCCTTGCGCAGATCGTCTATCGAGAACACACGTTCTTCCACGCCGGATTGCGATTCCAGAATATGACGCCGGTGGACACCGGCCAGCAATCCGCACTCAGTGGGGGGCGTGGACCAGCGGCCATCCTTCTCGATGAACACATTGTGGATGGCGCCCTCAGTCACTTCGCCGCGGTTATTGAGAAACAGCACATCGTCAAAGCCGGCTTGAACGGCGGCCTGTAAGGCCTGAGCGTAGAGAGGCCTGCAGGTGGTCTTGTGGAAGAGCATGCGGTCGCTTGAATCCGTGCGCTGGGAAGCGATGCAGACGCGAACGACTTGCGCGTTCCCGGCGCTCGGCCTCTCAGTGAGGACTTCATCGGCGATCTTCAAATCGCCGCCGGAATTGAGCAGCAGACGGACCCTGCGCGGTTCCCGATTCGCGTCCGATTTTTCTGCTGCGAATGATCCAGCGTGCTCGATGAGCGCAGCCCTTGCTTTAGCGCGGTCGCAGGGAAATCCAAAGTAGCGGGCCGAATCTTCGAGGCGGTCGAGATGCAGCTCGATGAACGGATATTCGTTGTGCCAAAGCAAGGTTTCTACCAGCGAGAAGGAGTCTGGGGAGGGATGCGAGGCGTTCTTTTGCAAGCGGGTCAGGAACTCCGCCTTCAAGAGGCATTCGCGAAATTCGCCGGCGGCGTCGGAGTCAATGACGATGCCGCTGCCGACGCCCATTGTGCCTTGGCCGCTGTCGAGTTCCCCGCTCTGCCCTTCCAACTCAAGCGTGCGAATGGCTACGCTAAAGACGGTCTGCTGTTTTGAAAAGAATCCGATGGCGCCGGTATAGACACCTCTCGGCTGCGGCTCGATCTTTGCCAGCAATTGCATGGCGCGGACCTTGGGTGCACCGGTGACGGAGCCGCAGGGAAAGAGCGCGCGGAAGATCTGCTGAAAGGTGACCTCAAGGCGGAGTGCGCCGGTCACGGTGGAGGTCATCTGCCAGAGTGTCGGGTACCGCTCAACGGCGAAGAGGTTCTCGACGCTAACGCTGCCGAAGGTGCAGAGGCGGCCGAGGTCGTTGCGCAGCAGATCGACGATCATCACATTTTCGCTACGGTTTTTCGGGTCGTTGCGGAGCCACTCCGCCAGGTCGCGGTCTTCGCGAGTGGTACGGCCGCGGGGCGCGGTTCCCTTCATGGGGCGGGTGGTGATGCGGCGCGCGGGGCCATGGTCATCCAGGCGGCGATCTTCGAGGCGAAAAAAGAGTTCCGGCGAAAAGGAAAGGATGCGGCGATTGGCCCGCCAATGCAGAAAGGCGCCGTAGGGGACAGGCTGGCGGCTACGAAGGCAACGATAGAGCCCGGCCAGGCTGCCTGAGGGGTTCACGCGCAAGGGAACCGTGAAGTTGAGCTGATAAATGTCGCCGGCGCGAATCAACTCGTGAATGGCGGCGATGCGCTCGGCATATTGCTCCTCTGTGAGGTCAAGCGCGCAATCGAGAACAGGGTCGGCAATCGGATGGTTGTCCTGATTCTGAGTGGCGGCGCGGGCATGGAGGGAAAACTGGGCGAGGGCTGGTGGATCGCCGTCGCGGAAGGCTCCAGTCAAGTGGTCGAACAGCCAGGGACGGTCATAAATGCCGAACCAGGCAAGCGGCTGACCGGCGCGGCTGGGCCGCAAAGCGGCCGTGGGTTCAAAGAAGCTTCCGCACTCGTAAGTGAAAAAGCCGGCGGCATAGTGGCCGGCAGCAACTGCCCCCTCAATTTCCGAGAAGAGCAGAGGGAGTTCGGCTGCTTGGTTGGCTACGCAGATGCGCAGGGGGGCGGTGAAGAGACGAGTGCAGGGTGAGGGTTGGGATTGGTCGTGGGTGTCTGGAGCGGAAGGTGTTGCGCACTCCAGCAGCACCGTTGCCGGGGAATGCTCCACCAGCGTGTAAAGTTCCGCGGGGAGGGAGTGCAAGCGGCTCATGCGGCCTGATCCTACTGGACGGTGAGCGCCATGGTGGTGGAGTTGGTAATGGCGGTGACGCCGTTGCTGGACTGGGCGGTGATGAACACCGTGTAGGTGCCGGCGGGGGTGGCGGGATTAGCCGGCGGGCCGTTGTTGTAGTAGTAGTAACGGGGCGCGCAGGCGGTAGCGCCGAGCACGGTGACCAGGCCGAGCAGGGCGAGCAGCGAGAGGCGGCTGAGCCACGCGCGACGACGCGCTGCCCAGGCCAGACCGCCAAGGCTGAAAGCGCCGGGAAGCAGAAATGCCCAGGCCACAGGGTTGGAGCGGGAATGACGCTCTAACCGTGCCTGGCCCTGGGAGCCGAACTGCGTGCCGATCACCATGGAACTGGGGATTGCGGCGGTCGCATTGGGTGCGATCTCCACGTTTTCCGGAGTAAAGGTGCAGGCCGCCTGGTCAGGGAGGCCCGAGCAGGAGAGGGT
>PMOF01000043.1:0-6529 GCA_003162495.1 Acidobacteriaceae bacterium | reverse complement strand
CGCTACGACGATGGTGGCCTGGCCCTGGGCGTTGAGCGCCGCGCCGGCAAGCGGCACGCCGCGGTCACTGATGGCAACGGCGCCGGTGGCCGGAAGCCCGTCTTCGCCGGCGACCGTGACTGCCACGGTGGCCTGAGTGCGGCCTCTCTGGTCGCGTGTCTCAACGGTCATCGAGGTTTGCGAATCCATGCGCGGCGATTGCCACCCGGAGTTCTCTCGGGCCATGGCCAGCGCGGGCACGGCCAGCGCGATGCTGAATGCTGCAACCAACTTAAGCCGCAAACCGCGGCAGATCAAACCTCTCACGCGCACCTGCTCCAAAATTCAGAAATCGAGTACCGCCCGGTTGCCGAAGCGTAGAACACCATTGTATCCGGCGAGGGCGCGGCCGGGCCATGGGTGGGGCAATGTTTGGACGTTGAAGAAGGAAGAAGGACGCGTGGTTGGGCGTTCAAGAGGCCGCTCGCCGCGCTATGCTCTTTGTTTGAGGTTCATTGCCATGACCGAAGCCGCTCCGCGCACGCAGCTTGCTCATCTGACCGCCGCGATGGACGAATTGCGCGCCAAGGGAACCCACTTCAAGCTGCGCATACTGGACGATCAGCAGGCGCCCGTGTGCCACTACGACGGGCGGCAGGTGATCAACCTGGCCAGCAACAACTACCTGGGCCTGGCCAACCACCACAGGCTGATTGAAGCGGCGCTCCACGCGACACGGACGTTTGGAGTGGGATCGGGCGCGGTGCGGACCATTGCGGGGACCATGCGCATCCACATGGACCTGGAGGAGAAGATTGCGCGCTTTAAGAATGTGGAGGCATGCGTGGTGTTTCAGAGCGGATTCACCGCCAATGCGGGGACGGTGAGCTCGATTCTGGGCAAGGAAGACTTTATCCTCTCCGACGAGTTGAACCACGCCAGCATTATCGATGGGGCGCGGCTGTCGCGGGCGAAGATTCTGGTGTTTCGGCACAAGGATATGGCTCACTGCGAAGAGCGGCTGAAGGAGGTTGCGAATGAGCCGGGAAGAAAACTGGTGATTACGGACGGCGTGTTCTCCATGGATGGAGACATTGGGCCGGTGGACAAGCTGGCCGCGCTTGCGGAGAAATACGGCGCCATCATGATGGTGGACGACGCGCACGCGAGCGGCGTGCTGGGACGCAATGGGCGGGGGAGCGTGGATCACTTCGGCATGCATGGCAAGGTCGATGTGCAGGTGGGAACGCTGTCGAAAGCCATTGGATCGCTGGGCGGGTATGTATGCGGAAGCCGCGATTTGATTGACTACTTGTATCATCGCGCGCGGCCGTTTCTGTTTTCGACCTCGCATCCGCCGAGCGTGGCGGCAAGCTGCATTGCGGCCTTCGACATTCTGGAATCGGAGCCAGTGCGGATTGAGCGGCTGTGGGAGAACACGCGGTATTTCCAGGGAGAGTTGAAGCGGGTGGGATTCAATGTGGGCGGGGTTACGACGCCGGCGACCGAGACGCCGATTACGCCGATCATCGTGGGCGAGGGGCGGGCGGCGATGGAGTTTTCGCGGGCGCTGTTTGAGGAGGGCGTGATGGCGACGGGGATCGCCTCGCCCACGGTGCCGGAGGGCAAGGCGCGCATACGGGCGATTGTGACCAGCGAGCATACGAAAGCGCAGTTGGATCAGGCGCTGGAAACGCTGGAGCGGGTGGCGAAGCGGATGGGAATTTTGCACCATGTTGCTTAACTGGTCTAAAGTGCGCCGGGAACTTTCCTCAGGGGCTAAAGCCCGGCGTTGTTTTGCGTGTCAGCGGCACGGCTCAAGCCGTGCCCTTTCAAGGCTGGATGATGAATACGTTTTGAATGGAAAGGGCTGAATGATCGCTCATCTGCGGGGAAAGCTGATTTTCAAACAACCTGGTCAGGCCATTGTGGAGGCGGGCGGGGTGGGGTATGACGTGACCATCTCGGTGCCTACGTTCACGGCGCTGCCGAGCATGGGCGCTGAGGCGGCGCTGCACATTCACACCCAGGTGAGCGAGGATCAGATTGCGCTGTTCGGATTTCTCGATCGCGAGGAGAAGCGGCTGTTTGAGCGGCTCATCACCGTCAGCGGCGTGGGGCCGAAGCTGGCCATCAAGATGCTGAGCGGGCTGTCTCTGGAGCGGACGGTGCAGGCGATTCGCGGACAAGATCATGCGCAACTGGTGCGGATTCCCGGCGTGGGCAAGAAGCTGGCGGAGCGCCTTGTGGTGGAGCTGAAAGACAAGCTGGATGATTTTGCGGCTGCGCCGGTGCGGTCGAGCGTGCAGGGGCCGGCGGCCGAGGATGTGCTTTCAGCGCTGGTGAATCTTGGCTATCAGCGGCCTGCGGCGGAAAAGGCGATTGAGCAGGCGGTGGCGAAAGATGCGGCGCTGGGCGCGGATTTCGATGGGCTGTTCCGCGGGGCGTTGAAGCTGATTCGATAGAGCCAAAAGCCAACTTGCCGCATCTGATTTACCGGAGTGTCTTAAATGGCCATCGTCCGAAAGTGTCCGTCCTGCGGAAAACCGAATCGAATACCTGCAAAGCACCTGGCCGACACAGGCAGATGCGGCGCGTGCAAAGCCGCCCTGCCTGCCATCGCCGACCCGCTTGCCGTGGGCACGGAGGAGTTTGACGAGATCATTCGCGACAGCAAGGTTCCGGTGCTGGTGGATTTCTGGGCTGCCTGGTGCGGACCCTGCCGCATGGCTGCGCCGCACGTCGCGCAGGTGGCGCGCGATCTTGGCGGCCGCGCCGTTGTGCTCAAGGTAGATACTGAGAAGTTCCCGGAGCTTGCAGCACGCTATAAGGTCCAGGGCATCCCCAACTTCGCCGTATTTACCGGCGGGCGTCTGCACTTTCAGCAGGCCGGCCTGGTGGACGCAAACACCATGAAGAGCTGGCTCACCAACGCCGCGTAGCGTCGAATCCAGAACAGTTCTGGGGAATCAGATGGCGCGGATTGTCGATCCGCAAGGGCATGATTGGAATGTGGCCAGCCGGGTTGATGAGAGCTAGGTCGCCGATCGTAACGACCCAGCCGAATTATTGCAAATTGAGTCCGCGGCAATTAAGAAACACAGAAGCAACCGCAGGTCCTTCGACTCCGCTGAAGTACGCTTCGCTCAGGATGACAGCTCGGTTTAAATTGATAAACCGCTGACCCCGTCCTTATCGATGCATCAGAATTGCGCATGTGCGGCAGTGGCGGCGTTCGCGTTACACTTTTCATTGCCATGGTTTCCAAAGCAAACAGAGCGACTGTTGCTGCGTCTGTGCCTGCGCATCTGCGCCCCGAGGCGCTGAAGTTTCTGCGCGGACTGGAAAAGCACAATGACCGCGTATGGTTCAACGAGCGGAAGACTGTTTACGAAGCTGAATTGAAGGAGCCGATGCTGGCGATTATTCGCAAGGTGACGGACGCGATGATGGATTTTGCGCCGAATCATGTGCGGCCGGCGGAGAAGAGCCTGTTTCGCATCTATCGCGATACGCGATTCAGCAACAACAAGCTGCCCTACAAGACGCATGTGGCGGCGTGGTGGAGTCACATGGGGATGGAGAAGACCTCGGGCGCGGGTTATTATTTCCAGGTTAGCCCGAAGGGAGTGGTGATTGCCGCGGGATCGTATATGCCGGAGAAGGAGCAACTGGCGGCGATTCGGCATTGGCTGCTCAAGAATCACGCGGCCTTCCGGAAGGTGCTGGAGCGGCCGGCGGTGCGGAAGACATTCAAGGAGTTTGAAGGAGATGCTCTGACGCGGCCGCCGAAGGGGTTTCCGTGCGAGCATCCGGCAATGGACCTGATTAAATGCAAGCAGTGGGGTTTGAGCACCACGCTGCCGGCGGATGCGGCGCTGAAGACGAATTTTGCAGCGACGCTGATCAGACATTTCAAACTGCTGGCGCCGCTGGTGGATGCGCTGAACACGCCGATCGCGGCTTCGCTTGCGCCGAAAAAGAAGGTGCTCTTCGGGCTGCATTAGACAGCTTCGGGAAGGCCTGGGCTTCCGCGAAATTGAAGCGCGAGGCCGGCAAGATCCGTATTACGCGGAACTATGCCGGGATTAAAACCGCTGAAACAGGGGTAAAATCAGGTAAAAATGGGCATTTTCAGCACAAATCCCAAGAAATTTGTGGAAAACGCGGTTTTTTGATTGACTTTGCCCCGCCCGAAGTCGCATTGTAACCAACGACGGGTTCTGAAGAACCCGCATGAATAAAGGGGATTTGTGCAGGCGTTGTCCCGGTCGCACTCCCCTCCATGCGGAACGCATTTCGCGAAAAGAAGCCCGGGAAACATCGGCAGCCCCAAGGGCTCGCCCATAAGGAGAACACCACATGGCAACTGGACTGACCAAGACCGCCCTGACACGGCACCTGGCCGAGAAATTGGAACTCACCAACAAGCAAGTCGCAGCCTTCCTGGATCTGCTGGCGGAGACCGCCCTCAAGGAAACCAAGAAGAACGGCGTCTTCGTGATCCCCGGCATTGGCCGCCTGGTAAAGGCGGAGCGCAAGGCCCGGATCGGCCGCAACCCGCAGACCGGCGAGGCCATCAAGATCAAGGCCAAGACTGTGGTCAAGTTCCGCGTAGCCAAGGCTGCCAAGGACGTGATCGCCCCAGCCAAGAAATAATATTTCCGACTGTGGACAGGAAGGGGGAGAGCTTCGGCTCTTCCCCTTTTTCTGTGTGCCGGGATAGGGAGCCATGTAACAGGAAGGATCGGGGCGACAGAATTACTTGATCCGCTTGCCGAGATGAGTCATCCCATGTTGTATGGCAACCACGCTCACAACGGCGGACTCCAGAAATTCGCAAACGGCTCCCGCGGTGGCAGCTCCGGTTCTGATGCTGCTGCGGCTTGAGGGATTGGCTGCGGCTGCGCTGTCTGCGGTGCTGTATGCGCGCAGCGGGGCAAGCTGGTGGGTGTTTCTGACGCTGTGGCTGACGCCGGACCTGAGCATGCTGGGCTATGTGATTGATTCCTGCTGGGGCGCCCGCATCTACAACGCGATCCATTCCTATGTAACTCCGGCGACGCTGGCGCTGGCTGGGCTGTTGCTGCGGAGTCCCGCGGCGGTGCCGATTGCGTTGATCTGGATCAACCACATTGGCGTGGACCGGTTGCTGGGCTATGGGCTCAAGTATCCGGCGGGTTTTGGATGGACGCACTTGAGCAAAATGGGCGGCGGCAAGATGGCCGACGCGGGAAAGTGATTGCGGCGAACCAGGAAGCCGGGACGTTCAATTGAAAAAATAACCACGGATTCTATGACTCGCTGCGCTCGCTCACGATGAAAGGCTCGTGGTGGTGCGGTCTTTTTCCGGATCGAGGGTGGATTGCGGCGTTCCGGGCAGGAAGGCGCGCATGATGAGAGAGACGCCTAGACTGACGAAGATGATGCGGGCCATGAGCTGGCTGTTGTAAGTCCACGAGAAGACGGCCAGAGCCAGGAAGACGCCGATGGGGACGGGCTCGGCGAGCAGGGCGCGCAGCCAGTGGGGTTTGCGCCCGGTGGGTTGCAGGCCGGTGCGAAGGCTGGGGAAGAGGCGCGGGACTGCGGTGAGATAGACGCGGTAGGGCTCGCCAAGCTGCGCAGTGAGAAAGGCTTCTTCGCCACGGATCAGCGCCCATATGAAGGCCGTGATGACAACAATAGTAAAGAGCGCGCCGGTGGGCGGCATGATGATGGCCAGGGCAAGCACCATGCACCACAGGCCCAGATAGAGTGGATTGCGGACGTAGCGATAAGGGCCGTCGGCGATGATGATGCCCGCCTGCATTTGACTGTTCAGGACCGTTGCGGGTCCCAGCCACGCCGTTCCCCAGATGCGAAAAAGGGCCCCAATGGCGGCGATGAGAGCGGCGAGGACGATGACTGCGGGCGCGGCGACCGTAAAGCGGAGCAGGCCGGCGCGGCTGAGTTCGAGGGCGAGCCACTCGAGCAGCGAGATGCGGTGGCCGATGCCCAGATAGTCGATCCAGGGCGCCCAGAAACCCAGGACAATGACGACCGTGTTGATGGCCATGCGGTAACGGAATAAGAGTGCGCTTGCGCTCATTGACCGATCCCTAAAGCCGGAGTGTAGCATCCGGGCGGGCGCGGTTTCGGATCATTCGGTGCGCAGGGCCTGCATGGGGTCGATGGAAGCGGCGCGGCGCGCGGGGATCACGGTTGCGAGTGCGCCAACCACGAAGAGAAGAGTGCCTGCAGCAGCAAGCGATAGAGCTATACCGCCGCCGAAGACCGCAAAGACGTGACGCAGCAGAATGGTTGCGGCAATGGACAACACGATGCCCGCCGACAGGCCTGCCAGCACCCATCCCAAAGCGCTTTTTAAAACAAGCTGGACGACATGGCCGCGGTGCGCGCCCAGAGCCATGCGAATGCCGATTTCATTGGTGCGATTGGCGGTGACATAGCTGATGAGGCCATAGATGCCGACCATGGCGAGCAGCAGAGCCAGGCCGGCGAATGCAGCGAGCATCCAAACGATGAGCCGGCGACCGGCGAGCGAATCGGA
>PMOF01000121.1:870-2814 GCA_003162495.1 Acidobacteriaceae bacterium | reverse complement strand
GGGCGCAAGCTGTGGGAGCGGCAGTATGTGGACGGCAACGGGGGCAATATCAGCGTGCGGGTGGGGCCGAAGTATGTGATGTGCACGCCCACCATGCTGAGCAAAGGGGATCTGGAGACAGGCGATATTTGCCTGTCTGATATGGACGGGAATATTCTGGCCGGGGACCGAACGCTGACCAGCGAGCTGCTGCTGCACCTGGAGATCTATAAGGCGAACGAGAAGGCACTGGCGGTGGTGCATTGCCATCCGCCGTATGCGACCGCGTTTGCGATGACTGGAACGGCGCCGCCGTTGGGGCTGATTCCGGAGTATGAGGTGTTCATCGGTCCGGCGGCGGTTGCGCCGTATGAGACGCCGGGGACGCAGGCTTTTGCGGAGACGGTGCTGCCGTTTGTGCACGAACACAATACCATTCTGCTGAAGAATCATGGAGTGGTTTGCTGGTCGGATTCGCCGACGCATGCCGAATGGCTGTGCGAGATCATCGATACCTATTGCAAGACTTATTTGATTGCGAAGCAGATTGGCGAGCCGATCACGGTGATTCCGGAAGACAAGATCGACGACATTTTGCGGCGCAAGCAATGGATGGGCTTGCCGGATGCGCGGATGGGACGAATTGGCGGCGATCCGCGGGGCGGGGACGCGAAGAATGCGGCGGAGATTGTGGAGCTGGTGAAGGGGGTTGCAGAGCGCATGAAAGGGCGGTAGCTAGCCCTTGTCTGCGAGGAGTGTTCAGCTCGATCAATTCTGCAGTTCTGCGATTCGAGGGTCAGCCAAATAGACCAGATCGCAAACAGCGAACACGAATTCTGCGAGCGGGCCTCCGATTACGGCGTCTCGATCCAGCGCCTTCGAGGCGAGCGAGCTTGATCCAACTGGACGAGTAGCCGCATCTTGAACCATGAAGGATGGGCCGCTGTCCAATACCCTGAAGGCGACCGACACGCTTTGCCGATCTATCGCATGCGTATCCTCGCCCCATTTGCCGACAATCAGATCGAAAGTGGCATCTCTTTCCGCATGGAGCGGCGTCCATTCCACAAAATAAGCTGCAGCCGCTGCGTCGCACCGATATATGTAGCCCCAGACGCGAGAGGTCTTCTGTCCGCAATGAGGGCACGGTCCCATTTCCTTCCGGTTTCCGGCGTCATATTCCAGAGCTAACTCTGGTCGTCCCGGCAGGGTGATGCGTTCCATCTCGCAATCCTACCAGCGCAATCAAGGAATTTTCGCGGGTCATTTGGGAACCGTATGTTGAACTAAGGCCGCGCTCATTGGTCAGAGGAACGAAAAGCGAAAGTGTGGTACACTAAGC
This sequence comes from Acidobacteriaceae bacterium, assembly GCA_003162495.1. Taxonomy (GTDB): domain Bacteria; phylum Acidobacteriota; class Terriglobia; order Terriglobales; family Acidobacteriaceae; genus Telmatobacter. Next base: position 1,493 of record PMOF01000121.1, on the reverse strand, counting down.
CTGCGCTCAGTGATTTGGCCGTGAGCGGCAGGTTGCCTTCATCAAGGCAAGTTTGCCTGACACAGATTTCCCCAAGCCCCTTGAAAAACGGGGTCCCCAGGAAATGGGTTTTTGTTTCGTGGGGTGATAGAGCGTAAACCATGAGTCTCCCAACCGGTGACTCTGCCGTGGACCTGAAAAAGGTGCCATAGCGAATGCGGCGATCCTGCTTTGCAAAGAGCGGCCCTCCTTGAATGGATGGGCACATTGGATTCGAGCATGGAACCGGGGTAGTTCAGGAGCGGGTTTAGCCGGCCGGCAATGTGCCGCCTGGCCTACATGCAGCGTGTGGCAGCTCCGGGCCGTGGCGTTCAATTGGAATGCCGGTTGGCCAGTCTCAGTTCGACTCGTCGGTTCTCCCTTACGCAAAATTCAAGTGCAGGTTTGCTCGCGCATCAGGATGCGTGTGTCCGCCTCGAGTCCGGTTCCGATTGCAGGCCGCCCAGGGAAATTGGCGGCTCGCGGAGCCCTTAAGAAAGCAAGAACATTTTGACCACACATTTTTCGCAATTTTCTCTTTCAGCCACGCTGATGGCGCGGCTTGACGCTAACAACTTTGTAACTCCCACGCCGGTGCAGGCGGG
>PMOF01000121.1:515-847 GCA_003162495.1 Acidobacteriaceae bacterium | reverse complement strand
GGCGTTTCGCGCCATTCGCACCAGTTCGTCGCAGACTGTGGCGCTGGTGGTGGGAGGCCTTGCCGAACACTCGCAACTTGAGGCCATACGGCGCGGCGCGCGGCTGATTGTGGCCACGCCGGGGCGGCTTGAGGACTTTATGAAGCGGCGGCTGGTTCGCCTGGACGGGGTGAAGATCCTGGTGCTGGACGAAGTGGACCGGATGCTGGATATGGGCTTTCAGCCGGCGATTGCACGGATCGCGGCCACGCTGCCGGCGGTTCGGCAGACGCTGTGCTACTCGGCTACGCTCGAGGGCGCGGTGAAGGAAGTGGCGCGCAAGTATCTCAACA
>PMOF01000121.1:0-426 GCA_003162495.1 Acidobacteriaceae bacterium | reverse complement strand
CGCGTGGCGCGGCGGCTGGCGCGTTCCGGCCACTCGGCTACGCAGATTCACGGCGATCGTTCGCAGGCGCAACGGAATGCGGCGCTGCGCAGCTTCTCAGAGGGACATCACCGGGTGCTGGTGGCGACCGATGTGGCTGCACGCGGCATCGATGTCGCCAACGTGGCGCACGTGATCAACTTCGACATGCCCAAGGTGGCGGAGGACTTTGTCCATCGCGTAGGGCGGACGGGGCGTGCCTCGGCGCACGGCGTGGCTTCAACATTTGCCGGACCTTCGGAGCGGGGCGAGCTGCGCAAGATCGAGCGCACGCTTTCGATTTCGATGAAGCGGTTCCGGGTAAGGTCGGCTGATTTGAACGCGGCCTAACCACCTGCGGTGGGCCACCTGCGGTGGGGCAGTCGCCGCTTGCGCGGCACTCGATTC
>PMOF01000063.1:11402-13388 GCA_003162495.1 Acidobacteriaceae bacterium | reverse complement strand
GGCTGGGAAGGCCAGATCGGCCAACTCAAGCCCGGCTACTTCGCCGACATCGTCGCCGTCCCCGGCAACCCCCTCACCGACATCACCGCCGTCGAGCACATAAGTTTTGTCATGAAGGGCGGCGCAGTCGTGCGGCAATAAAAGTCCGCGATTCAAAGCCCCAAGCCTTGGACGCAACATTCCGCCGCTTGCCTGTGCAGTACTAAGTTGTAACTTACGGTTAACCAACCATCCGACCAGAACGACCGCATAGCCGCAAATCCGATTCACAGAGGTCAGAGGAGGATGGACAGGTGTCGGCCAAATTATCTCGGAGAGTTCTCGACGGGGCAAGCGAGGCGAGGACCGCGGCGAACCGCCCGGCATCTCTTCAGTAAACCCTTACTCTCTCAGGCAACCTTCTTTTCGCCTCGCAACCTGCCTCAGAAGCGGTACACTTCCATGGAACTGGGGCCGAAAAACGAGATTCCGGTTAAGAAAATGATCACGCTGAATGAATGGAAAATCTGGGTCAAAAAGCTAGGGTATAACTATAACCCGCGGGCTGAAAGGCGAAGCCCGTCAGGGTTTGCCGCCCGGCGGCGGGACAACGCCGCTTCGAAACAGGCTACCATCCAAGATATCAGCTCGACCGGACTTCATATCCTGACAGATGAGCGTTGGCCCCTTGGTGAGTTGATCCCATTGACAGTGGAAGTGGAACGGTTGGCGAGGGATCATTCCGAACCTCAGATTGCAGTGCAGGCGCGGGTTGCTCGGCACGCCGAAGATGGCATCGGATTATCGTTTGTTCTCCCGGAAGGCCTCGATCCAAACCTTTGGGATGTTCTGCTCAGAAACGCAGTCCTTCTGACGGATCAGAAAGAGATCTTGCACACGCTCAGGGTGCTCCGAACGACCCTGTTCTTGTGCCGGCTTTGTCACGCCGAAGCCCACGAAGCCATTCTGTTGCTTGGCGGAGAACTGGGTGAGCCTAGAACTGAGAAAGCTATGGAGATTGCGCACAATGCGGAAAAGCTCCTGGCTTCAGAACCCGATGCTGACAGAATGCGCGCTCATCCGCACTTGGTCGCAAGCATCCTTAGAGAAGGGTCATGGGCGGATGATATTACGATGCATCTGTGGGCGGGTCTCCTGGCCACATCCAGCACGATAGAAGGTACGGATGAATCCAACACCGTCTTTGTTGATCTGCTCGAAAATATTACACATTATCAGAGCCGGATCTTCATTGCCGCATGCACTCAGGCATTCGAGCTCATGTCGGGATCTGGGTATCCTCCTCCGACTCGAATCATCTTTACGCCCGAAGAGATGATTCGAATTACAGGTATGTATGATCTTCCCAGGATTGCCATGTATGTTGCATATCTATTCAACTACGGAATCATTGAAAAGGTTTTTGACTTTACGTCTTATCTTCCNNGCGGTTGCCGAACCCTTTCCGCCGTCTGACGTCTCTGAGGACGATAAGGAAGCTCTACCACCTCCGCTTACTGGCCTTGGTGGCTAAGAGTTTTTTTAGACCGCGGCCATCTCTGCAAGTTTCGCAATGGTATTCATATTGCGCGCGGTGCCTTCTTTGGCTGCTGGAATCTTGAGTCGCGATCCTCCGATGCCGTCCGCGTAGTAAACATAGATTTCGCGCGCGCCCAGCCGGATCTGTTCTGTGGTTTGCTTGGTCACGCCTTCAAGAGCATTCGCGGCCGGCGTCTTATCGAGGAAGATGGCCACCGTGCGATCGCGAGGCGTCTGCGGGAACGGGTTGTGAGCAAGCACTGCGGCCATTTCCGCGGCGGTTCGCACCAGGACGCCAACCGGCCGGCCGGCGTATGCGGCGAGCGCGGCTTTGAGCGTTGCCTGTACTCGGGCTTCGTTCTTCGTTGACTTAAACACCACATTGCCGCTTGCGATGTAAGTCCGGACCGACTTGAAACCGGCCTCTTCGCACATGGCCTTGAGTTCGGCCATAGGCAGCGCGCCTGT
>PMOF01000063.1:0-11314 GCA_003162495.1 Acidobacteriaceae bacterium | reverse complement strand
CATCATGCCGAAGCAGAGTCCAAGCACCATTGCCGGACCGAAAGCATCCATCGCGCTCGTCCTCTCTTCAGTCCACCGCTAGACGGCCACCGTAAAGCTGTCCTCGGTCCGCGTCACCGCGTGGTAAAGCGTATCGCGCTCCACCGGAACCCGCCCCGCCTCGGTAATCAGCCGGCACAGTTCCTTGCGCGTCATGCCCTGCGGCGTGGTGGCCCCGGCGTCGTGATAAATCTTCTCCTCAATCACCGTACCGTCCAGGTCGTCCGCGCCAAAGCGCAGCGCAATCTGCGCAATCTTCGGCGTCATCATTTGCCAGTACGCCTTGATGTGCGGGAAATTATCCAGCAGCAGCCGGCTCACCGCGATCTGGCGAATATCCGTCAATCCCGTGGTCACCGGCAAATGGTCGAGCGGCGTATGTTCCGGATGGAACGCCAGCGGAATAAAAGTCTGGAAGCCGCCGGTCTCGTCCTGCAAGGCGCGCAGCTTCAGCAGGTGATCCACGCGATCCTCATCGTTCTCAATGTGCCCGTAAAGCATGGTCGCGTTGGACCGGAATCCCAGCTTGTGCGCTAGCCGCGCCGTTTCCAGCCATTCGTCGCCGTCGATCTTGTGGTCGCAGATAATGGACCGCACCCGCGCCGCAAAAATCTCCGCGCCGCCGCCCGGCATGGAGTCCACGCCCGCCTCGCGCAGTTTCACCAGCGTCTGCTCGATCGTCAGCTTGGCCCGCCGCGCCAGGTAGGCCACTTCCACCATGGTGAAAGCCTTGATGTGCACCTTGGGGAATCTCTTCTTCAGCCCCTCGACCAGGTCGAGGAAATATTCAAACGGCAGGTCCGGATGCAGGCCGCCGACGATATGGAACTCGGTCACCGCCTCCGAATAACCGGATGCCGCCGTCTCCCACGCCTCTTCCAGCGCCATTGTGTAGCCCGCCGGGTCGCCCTTCTTGCGTCCAAAGGCGCACAGCTTGCAGGCCGCCACGCATACGTTGGTGGGGTTGATGTGGCGATTCACGTTGAAGTAGGTTACGTCCCCGTGCATGCGCTCGCGCACATGGTTGGCCAGCCAGCCAACGGCCAGCACATCCCTCGATCCATAGAGCGCCAACCCGTCGTTGAAGTCCAGCCGCTCACCGGCCAGCACCTTGGCTGCAATCGACTCAAGCCGGGCGTCATAGCTCCGAAAGGCGATTGGTTCGCGGAAATCCGCAGTCTCAGCGCTCATACCTTAATGATACAGAAATTCCCGATCCTGGTCCGGAATCCCCGCTACTCCAGTCCCTGAACACCAGTCCCTATTTCAGGTTTCCTGCCTTCAGCAGCCTGTCGCGCAGCGCCGCCCCAATCCCATCGGCCGACGGCAAGGGACACAGAATCACCGTGCATTGCTCCGCGTCGAGCGCCCGCAGCCCCGCATAAAGCGTCCGCGCCATCTCCTCCGGGGCGGCCCATCGCCCCCACGCGTACACCGCCGCGGGAGCAGCCTCAAGCCGCACTTCACCGGGCAGCATCACCCCCACGCGTTCTCTCGAAAAACAACGCACCTCTTCCGTCATTCGCGCCCCCATCTCCTCGAGCGGGCCCTCCAGCAGGATCAGCCGCGCCCTTGGTGCATAATGCTTCAGCCCCACCCCCGGAGACGGCATCGCCTCGCGCGGCGTCGTCTCCAGCGCCTCAATCTGCTGATAAACCACTACCGGCCCGCCCACCGCGCCAATCTGCTGCGCCGTTACTGCGCCCGGCCGGTAGATCACCATCGGGCTCTGGCCTACGTCCAAAACCGTCGATTCCAACCCCTGCGCGGTCGCCCCCGCGTCCAGCACCATATCGATGCGCCCGTCCAGATCCTCCAGCACGTGCGCCGCCGTGGTCGGGCTCGTGTGCCCAAACCGATTCGCGCTCGGCGCGGCCACCGGAACCCCCGCGCGCCGAATCAGTTCCAGCGCCACCGGATGCGAAGGCATCCGCACCCCCACCAGCGGCCGTCCCGCCGTTACCGCATCCGGCACCCTCGCCGTCCGCTTGAGCAGCAGCGTCAGCGGTCCCGGCCAGAACGCCTTCATCAGCCGCCGTGCAGCATCCGGAATCTCCTCAACCAGAAGGTCCAGCATTGCGTTTCCGAAATCGGGCCCGGCGATATGCACAATCACCGGATCCCATGCCGGCCGCCCCTTGGCCTTAAAAATGCTCTCCACCGCCGCCCTGTCCAGCGCATTCGCTCCCAGCCCATACACCGTCTCTGTCGGCAGCGCCACCAGGCCTCCATCCCGCAAAATCTCCGCCGCCTGCCCCAGAGCCGCCAGCGCGTCGGCAGTTTCCAGGTGATTCGGATCCACATAAAGCCAAAGCGTCTTCACTTGTTCATTCTCGCCTGTCCGGGCGAGTCAGCCCAATAAGTCGGAGGCTCCGCCGCTCCGCTCGCTCTCCGTCCCCTGCCGTATACTCACTTCCGTAGCTTCTGGCGTCTCCGTGAACTAGCCGACTTAAGGAAGCGCCCGCCGGACGAGCGAGAAAGCTTAAAGCCGGGAGCGAGCCGCTGAACACAGTCTCTGACTATGCCCGTCGAAACCGAAATCAAATTCCGCCTCGACAATCCAGCCGACCTCGCCGGCCTCACCCTCCGCCTCCCAGCCGCCGGATTTACTCTGCAAACCCCCCGCAGCTTCGAGTCCAACGTCCTCTACGACACCCCCGACCGGCGGATGCGCGCCCGCACGGAAATCCTCCGCATCCGCTCCTACGCTGGCCGCTGCCTTCTGACCCACAAGCGTCTTCCGGACGCTGGCCCCGGAGAAGACACCCACAAACACCGCATCGAAACCGAAACCGAAATCTCCGACGGCGAGGCCCTCGCCCAGGTTTTTCTGTCCCTCGGCCTGGTCCCAGCCTTCCGCTATGAAAAATGGCGTAGCGAGTGGTCTGACGGGGCCGGACACTGCGTTATCGACGAAACCCCCATTGGCAACTATGCCGAGCTCGAAGGCCCCGGCCAATGGATCGACAGCGCCGCCGCCCGTCTCGGTATCGACCCGTCCCGGTACCTCACCCTCAGCTATGGCCGCCTCTTTGATCTTTGGCGCCAGCAGCACCGCTCGGACGCTGAAGACCTCACTTTCGCTGCCGTCGCGGCTGATCGGGATTCCAGTCCTGGCAGTTAAGCCGTCGGCCGAATCCCGCCTCGCCACCCAGATGCGGATTCGCTCCTCGATGCAGCAAAACCGGCGGTTGTCGTTGGCCAGGGCTAACCCAATGGCGGCTGTCGCTGACGCGTCCGCATCTTGAGGATAACCATTGTCGTTACCGCTCTTGCGAGAAATGCCCTCGCGATTTCGCGGACTCAGGATAAACTAATGACTGTTCCGGGCAACGGGGGTTGTCTCCGCGCAATGGCTGAAATTCCCAATTCGACGGGCGCCGATGATGCCAAGATTTTGTCCATCGCGCTGATCGGCCCGGACCAGGGCCGCCGCAAAGCGATCGTCGCCGCTTTGACCGGAACCTTGGATCCGCCCTCTGAGGCACACGACCCTGCCGGGTTCTCCTTTGAGCAGCCTTCGATCCATGGCGTCAACGGATTCAAGGACCACGATCAACTGGATTCGAGCAATGAGTCAGCTACTCCAGGTGATACCCCCCCGGGGGCCCATTTCGAGCGGACTCTCCTCACCGGAGTCAACGCAAATCCCAACATAAGGCAACATACGATAAGGGAGTTTACCGCCTACCCTGCCAAGCTCGATGATCCCGTTACCATGCTGGGCCAGCATTATGATGTCGTCCTTGTTGACCTGGAAAGCGACCCGGAATATGCCCTCGAAGTCGTCAGAACCATCTCCGATGATGGCTACTCAACTGCCATGGTCTACTCGTCAAAGGCCGATCGGAATATGGTAGTTCGCTGCATGCGCGTGGGCGCCCGCGAGTTTCTGGCTTTGCCCCTCGCCTCCTCTGACATGGCCGACGCTTTGGCTCGGGTCATCGTCCGCCGTCCGATGGATGTTTCCGTCAAAAAGGCGGCCACAGGCAGGTTATTCGTGTTTCTCGGCACCAAAGGCGGCTGTGGCGTCACCACGCTGGCCTCCAATTTCGCCGTGGCGCTGGCCCAGGAGTCGGGCCGGAAAACTCTGTTGATCGATCTCGGCGTACCCCTGGGAGATGCCGCCATTAACCTTGGGATTACATCCGAGTACTCCACCGCCAACGCCTTCAGTGATTTCGGACGTCTCGACGTTAATTTTCTCTCCTCGTTGCTCGCCTCACACAGCACCGGATTGTCGGTGCTCACGGCTCCAGGCGACATACCAGGCGACCAGCCCAGCAAGGAAGCCATCAATAAACTCCTCGCCGTCGCCCGCCAGGCGTTCGAATATGTAGTGGTCGATATCGGATCGAGGATTGACTTCAAAGATTCAGCTATCTTTGACCTCTCTGCCACCTTCTACCTGATTACCCAGGTCGGTGTTTCCGAACTGCGAAACGCAAATCGCATGATCGCTCGATTCTTCCCCAGCTATGATGAAAGGCTCCAGGTCGTCCTCAACCGTTACACGAAAAGCGCTCTGCTCTTTGATGAGGCGCATGTGACCAAGGCGCTCACCAGGCAGGCCCAATGGAAGGTTCCTGACGATTTTGCCACCGCACGCCGCACCCTCAATACCGCGACGCCCCTGGTCATGGACGACACCGCTATCGCCATCGTCATCCGCCAGATGGCCCGCAAAGCCTGCGGCTTGTCTCCCGAAGTCGAAGAAAAGAAAAAAGGCTTCAGCCTTTTCGGCAGAGCCCGCTAATATCTCAGTACAAATCCATATCCGCTGGTGCTGACCCCCTTCAACGAGGATCTGCGGGCCCGTCGCTTCGTTACTTCTCCGCCCCATGACACTTCTTATACTTCTTCCCGCTTCCGCACGGACAGGGATCGTTGCGCCCTACTTTTTCTCCGGTGCGCCGCTGCGCCGGCTGGCTTGCGTCTCCGCCGCCCGACATCCGCGCCGCCTCCAGCTCCCGCTGCTTTTTGCGCGCGAACTCCTTCTCCAGCGCGTCGATCGTCGTCGAGGCCTTGCGCGCCGCAATTGAATTCTCTCCCGCCGGCGATGTAACAGGCGCGCCCTCCAGGGTCAGCGGTCGTGCCGCGCTCGCAACCGGCGGCGCCTTGGGAACCTCTCGCCGCACCTCGGGCGCCGCGTTGACCGGCTGCCCATCGGGTCCCAGGATCTGCATCCGGAAAAGAAACCGGACCGTGTCCTCCTGGAACTTCAGCATCATGGCCTCGAACATGTCGTACGATTCGCGCTTGTAGGCCACCAGCGGATCCTGCTGCGCGTATCCGCGCAGCCCGATCCCTTCCTTCAGGTGATCCATGTTCAGCAGGTGTTCTTTCCAAATGCCGTCAATCACGCTCAGCATCACCATCCGCTCGTGATACCGCATCGTCTCTGAGCTAAGAATCTTTTCCTTGGCCTCGTAATCCTGCTTCAGCTTTTCAAAAATCGCCTCGCCCAGCTCGTGCCGTTCCAGCTCCTGCGGTTTGATGCCAGCCGCCGCCAGGTCCAGCCCGAATTGACCCAACAGTTTTTCTTCTAGGCCCTTCACGTTCCATTGATCCGGATGCAGATTCTCTGCCGCAAACTCATCCAGCGCCGCGCTCAGAATCCCGCCGACATAGTCCTCCAGAATCAGCTCCCGCTGGTCCAGTCCCTCCAGCAGCCGCCGGCGCACTCCATACACCGCTTCGCGCTGCTTGTTCATCACATCGTCGTACTCCAGCAGATGTTTGCGCGATTCAAAATTTTGCGCTTCTACTGCCTTCTGCGCGCCCTCAATGCGGTTCGAAATCATCTTCGACTCGATCGGCACGCCTTCTTCCATGCCCAGCCTTTCCAGCAGCGTGCTGATCCACTGCTTGGCGAAGATTCGCATCAGGTCGTCTTCCAGCGACAAATAAAATCTCGACTCGCCCGGATCGCCTTGCCGGCCCGCGCGCCCTCTTAGCTGGTTATCGATGCGCCGCGACTCGTGCCGCTCCGTGCCCAGAATGAACAGCCCGCCCGCTGCAATCACCTGCTCGTGATCCTGCCCCGCCGCGGCCCCGTGCCCCTTGAACGCCTCCGCCCACTCCGCATCGTCAACCTCAAACTCCTGGCCCTGATAATAAAATCGCAAAAATCCCGCCGGAGCCATCGGGTTAATCGCGCCCTCATTCGCGCTGATCGCCCGCGCCCGCCCCTTCTTCACCAGCTCTTGCCGCGTCATGAACTCCGGATTCCCGCCCAGCAGAATATCCGTGCCGCGCCCGGCCATGTTGGTGGCGATGGTCACCATCCCCAGCCGTCCCGCCTGCGCCACAATCTCCGCCTCGCGCTCATGGAACTTGGCATTCAGCACCACGTGCCGCACGCCCTGGCGCTGCAAAATATTCGACAGCCGTTCGCTCTTCTCAATCGACGTTGTGCCCACCAGCACCGGCTGTTTTTTCTCATGCAGGATGGCGATGTCGTCGGCCACTGCCTTGTACTTTTCCTTTTCCGTCCGGTAGACCACGTCGGCATTTTCAAGCCGCCGCATGGGCATGTTGGTCGGAATCACCACGATCTCCAGCTTGTAAATCTTCTCGAACTCCGCCGCTTCGGTTTCCGCCGTGCCTGTCATGCCGCTCAGCTTCTTGTAGAGCCTGAAGTAATTCTGAAACGTGATGGTCGCCAGCGTCTGGTCTTCCTTGCGGATATTCACGCCCTCTTTGGCTTCAATCGACTGGTGCAGCCCATCGCTCCATCGCCGTCCCGGCATCAGCCGCCCGGTAAAGGTGTCCACGATGATCACCTCGCCGTCCTTCACCACGTACTCCACGTCCCGCTTGTAGAGGGCCTCGGCCTTGATCGCCGTCTCCACGTAGTGCTTCAGGTCCCAGTTCTCCGCATCCGCAATGTTGTCGATCCCCAGCAGTTTCTCGATCGTCACCCAACCCTCGTCCGTCACCCCGATGGTGCGCTGCTTCTCGTCCACAATGTAGTCGCCGGAAAGATACTTCTCGCCCTCCCCAAGCTGAATGCCGAGCTCTGCCTGCCGCTTATGATCGATCGATTCAATCTCCTCGCCCTTCACCAGCTCGGGCATAATCTTGCGGGCCCGCGCATACTTGTCCGTGGTCTGGTCCGTCGGCCCGGAAATAATCAGCGGCGTCCGCGCTTCGTCGATCAGGATCGAGTCCACCTCGTCCACGATCGCGTAGTAGTGTCCCCGCTGCACGCAATCCTTCAACTCAAACTTCATGTTGTCGCGCAGGTAGTCGAAGCCGAACTCGTTATTCGTTCCATACGTAATGTCGCTGGCATAGGCCGCCCGGCGCTCGCTGTCGTCCAGGTCGTGAACGATCACCCCCACCGTCAGCCCCAGAAACTCATAAATCTTGCCCATCCACTCCGCATCGCGCTTGGCCAGGTAATCATTCACCGTCACCACGTGAACGCCGTGGCCCGCGAGCGCGTTCAGATAGCAGGCCAGCGTGGCCACCAGCGTCTTGCCCTCGCCGGTCTTCATCTCCGCGATCTTGCCCTGGTGCAGGACCATGCCGCCGATCAGTTGCACGTCGAAGTGGCGCATCTGCACCGCGCGCCAGCCCGCTTCGCGCACCACCGCAAAGGCTTCGGGAAGAATCTCGTCCAGGGCCGCCCGCTCCGCCGCCTTCAGCGCATCCTCGTCCGTGATTCCATCGAGCCGCTCTTTGATCCGCGCCCGGAACTCCACCGTTTTCGCGCGCAACTGTTCGTCCGAGAGCTGTTTGATCGCCGCTTCGAAAGCGTTGATCGTGGCCACCACCGGCCACAGCTTCTTCATGATCCGATCGTTCGAAGTGCCAAATACTTTTGTTAAAACTTTATCGAGCAAGACGCTATTCTCCGTATTCCAGTCTAAATGGCGAAGGTTACGAACCGCGCCGCAAAGCCCCGTTCGCGCAACAACCAACCGAATGCAACTGGGGCACCATGACGGCCTAAAGCCGCAACTCCAGCCTCTCCACTACCTCACCTCGGCGAATCCGTTTCAATTGCCGGTTCAAATGTTTCTCCGGCGATTCCGGCTCCCCTTCATCGTCCTCTTCCACATCTGACTGCTCCCGAGCTTCGATTGCATGGCACAAACTGGGCTGCCAGAAAGTCTGCAAAAACAGAAATGCCATCCCTAGCCCGACAGCGGACGGTTGTATCCCAAAGAGTCTTCTTCCCGCGCGCGTTGTGCGCACCCATCGCACCTGCCGCAACCGGTGGAATGCCAGAATCGCAACAATCGCCAAAAATGGAGCGGCAACAAGCAGACTCAAAACAGAAAGGGTATCCACGTGCATAAGCTCACTCGCCAATCGCAGTCAACAATTCTCAAAGGACAGAGTCGCGGACACGGCGCAGCCGAAGCTGCACTGAATACCGGACCATTTCGAGGAGTTAAGCGAGTCTTGAGGGTGGTGGCCGCTGGAAGCGTGTCGGCAGAGCCGGTGCGTCGGGCGTACGGCCAAGATAAACAAAGGCCATTGGCGGCAGCAGGCTGAGAGGAGATATAACCCCAACCAGGAGAAGCGGCAGAATCGCAGCCCAGGATCCAGCGTGCCCTGAGCTGGCGTTCAGGGCCAGCAGCAACATCACGGCAACGCCGATTGCGATTGCCGCAATCAGTAACCATCCCCGCCGCTGCCGATTCTGAACCATCGTTGCCCGTCTCTTGTTCTCCAGTATACCAGCCCCGAAATTGAAGCGGGTCCAGTGGATGTCCGTCCCCGAAGCAATAAGACCCTGACAATTGGCGCCGACGGTTGCCCTTACAATGAAAGCAGAAGGCCGCAGCCAAAACATGGCGGAAGAGACTCCTAAAAAAGACCACAAGGACGAAGACCCGGTCGGCAAAGTCTATGACTCCCGGCTGATGCGCAGGCTCGCCCACTACCTGCGCCCCTATTGGATGCAGGCCATCGTCTCTTCGCTCGCCGTCAGCCTCAAAGCCATCAGCGACGTGACGGGCCCCTACCTGGTCAAAGTCGCTATCGACCGCTACCTCACCGGCACGCCCGGCCCGGCCACCAACTGGTTCACCCGCCGCCTGCCCGCCGATCCCTGGCAGGGCATCACGCGCCTGGCCGCCATCTATCTCGGCGCCCTGCTCTGCGCCTATCTCTTCGAGTTCATCCAGACCTACCTCATGCAGTGGACCGGCCAGAAGATCATGTTCGATCTGCGCCGCGACATCTTCCGCCACATGCAGCGCATGCACATCGGTTTCTTTGATCAGCATGCCGTGGGCCGCCTCGTTACCCGCATCACTTCCGACGTGGACGCCATCAACGAAATGTTTACCGCCGGCGTGCTGGCCATCGTCGACGATTTTTTCAATCTCACCATCATGGCCGGCGTCATGCTTGCCATCAACTGGTGGCTGGCCCTGCTGGCTTTTGCCGTCCTGCCGTTGATCCTCATTGTCACCCGCCTCTTCCGCGACCACGTACGCGAAAGCTACCGCCGCGTCCGCGCCGCCATTGCCCGCATTAACAGCTTTACCCAGGAACATATCTCCGGCATGAGCGTGGTTCAGCTCTTCAATCGCGAGCAGCGCGCCTATAACGATTTCGAGTCCGTCAATCGCCTGCACATGATCGCCTTTAAAGACACCATCTTCGCCTACGCGCTCTACTACCCCGCGGTCGAGATTCTTTCCTCCATTGCCATCGCCACGGTCATCTGGCGCGGCGGATTCGGCGTGCTGCGTGGAACCGTCACCATCGGCGTGCTGGCCATGTTCATTCAGTACTCGCAGCGCTTCTGGCGTCCTATCCAGGACTTGAGCGACAAATACAACATCTTGCAAGCAGCGATGGCCGCCTGCGAACGCATCTTCAAACTGCTCGACACCCCGCCGGAGATCGTGAGCCCGGCCCATCCGAAAACCGGCGACGGTTCAAACCGCATCGAATTTCGCCACGTCTGGTTTACCTATCAGTCGCTCACAGACGAACAAAAATCGGCAGTGACCGCGGCTACTTCGCTGGCCAGCATTCCCGGCATCGAGTGGATTCTCAAGGATGTTTCTTTCACAGTTGAGCCTGGCCAGACGGTGGCCATCGTGGGCCACACCGGAGCCGGCAAAACCACGCTTACCAGCCTGATGATGCGGTTTTACGACGTGACCGCAGGCCAGATACTGCTGGATGGCGTGGACCTGCGCGATCAGGATTTGACCGCGCTGCGCCAGCATTTCGCGGTGGTCCTGCAGGACCCGTTCCTCTTCACCAGCACGGTGGCGGAAAACATTCGCCTCGGCAACGAAGATGTCACGGACGACGGCCTGCGCCAGGCGGCGCGCGATGTAAATGTGCTCGATTTCATCGAAAGTCTTCCCGCGGGATTCGGCGAACCGGTGAGGGAGCGCGGCAATTCGCTCTCCACAGGGCAGAAACAGCTCATCAATTTTGCACGCGCGCTGGCCTACAATCCGCACATTTTAATTCTGGATGAGGCCACCTCGAGCGTGGATACGGATACCGAGTTGCGCATCCGCGGAGCGCTGGAGCGGATGGTCGAGGGGCGCACCAGCGTGCTCATTGCCCACCGCCTCTCCACCGTCCAGCGCGCCGATACCATTCTGGTGATGCACAAAGGGCAACTGCGCGAGATGGGCTCGCACCAGCAATTGCTGGTGCAGCGCGGGCTCTACTGGAAGCTTTACCAGTTGCAATATAAAGATCAGGAAGGAACCGTGGTCGGTGGCCAGTTATCCGCCGCGAGTCACCGCCTGTAGCATTCAGCATGCCGTTGCCACGCGAAGTCTCGGATCTGTCGACCTGCTCGCGCGGTTTACTTGCCGATCACCAGGATCTGAAAGGAGCCGGGGATCATGGGCGGGCGCGGTCCACGCATAAAGGCAGGAACACCGGGCGGGGGAACACCGGGCGCTGGAGCAGGAGCAGTAGCTTGCGGCGGCGCGGCCGGCACCGGCCCGAACTCGGCCGTGATAGTGAGGATCTGGTTGGTCTTCGTGTCCAGCGTCAGCACTTTGGCGCGCGCCGGCGTAGGCACCGTCTGCTCCACAGAAAAGCTGGTGGGTGAGTCCTCATGCACCACAGTCAGCGTGCCATCGCCTTGCGAACTGAAAACCTCCATGGTCGCCGGGTTAAAGGTTGCGCCGTCCGATCCGTTGCCGATGGGCAGATCGGTAAGAATGTGGCCATCCGTCGCCGACAGGATGATCATGTTCTTGTTATCGCGGCAGGCGGCAAAGAGAATATTGTTCTTTGCGTCGAGGGCCAGCCCCGCGCATCCTCCGCCCTT
>PMOF01000118.1:15340-16047 GCA_003162495.1 Acidobacteriaceae bacterium | reverse complement strand
AGAGCCTTCACTGCGGCGTGATAATCCCGCCCAGCGCATGACGACGCGGCAAGATAATCCCGCGATGATCGACCTCGGGCTTCGCTCCGCCGGCCGGGTCGAGTGCCGGCACGCTCTTCCGTTCCACCAATGCCCCGCCACAAGCCGGGCACCAGTCCGCTTCCGTGTCCAGAGCTAGAACCGCGTGGCACTGGCTGCAAATGCGCTCCATACCTGACAGACTACACTGGTCCTATGCACCCTCCCGTTCGCCTGGTGGCGATTGACATGGATGGCACCCTGCTCCCAACCTTTTCGCAGGCGATCAGCCCGCGGACAGCGCGGGCGCTCAAGTCCGCCCAGCAGGCTGGCATCATCGTAGCCATCGCTACCGGACGGCGAGCTGCCTATACGGCTCCGCTGCTCGACGGACTGGGCCTGCGAGCGGATACGCCCCTCATCACGTCCAATGGAGCAGTGACCCGCACTTTGGACGGCACGCCAATCGACCGTTGCGAACTCGAGGCGCGGGTGGCGCGCGGACTCTGCGGGCTGCTCCGGGAGTTTGGTGTTCTGGTTTTCACCTTTGACCGGCCGGGGCGCGGCGAACTGGTTCTTGAGGAGCTGGAACTGGCTCAGGGGCGAATCTCCCTTTGGGTCGAGGCCAACCGCAACGCCATCGAAGTGGTCAAACCGCTGGAGCGAGCACTTCCGGACGGCGAAAACCC
>PMOF01000118.1:11926-15330 GCA_003162495.1 Acidobacteriaceae bacterium | reverse complement strand
CCGGGCGTCTCAAAGGGTTGGGCGTTGCAGCGGCTCGCCGGCCGGCTGGGGGTCGACCGCAAGGAGACCATGGCCATTGGCGACAACTGGAACGACGTGGATATGCTTGAGTGGGCAGGCCAGGGCGTGATGATGGGCAATGCGGCCATTGAACTGCGCGCCATGGCTAAAATGCGCGGGTGGAAGCAGGCGCCGCCCAACGACCAGGACGGCGTGGCCGTGGTGCTGGAAGCGGCGGTGGCAAAGTTTTCTGCCGCTAAAGTTTAGGCGCGACTTCAGGCCAGGAAGTTAGAATTGAGAAGTGGGATTGGAAATGCGTGGAAAGATTTTCATCACGATGGGCGCCGTGGCAACGCTGGTGAGCGTGGCAAGCGCAGCACGCGCCGCGGAGAGCGTGACTTTGGTCAACGGGTTCGCGATTCAGTGCCGGCATCACGCCGAAGTCGAGGGCCGCGTCCGGCTCTACATGAGTGATGGCCAGGACAATTACATCGAGTTCGCGCCGCATGAGATTACTGCAGTCGAACAGGTTCCCGATCCGCCCGATCCGCCTAAATCAAGCGAAGCAACCGCCACGACCATTCAAAACGGCACACTTCCTTCCGCCGACTTGCGCCAGATGCTGGTCAACGCCGGCCAAGAACATAACCTCGATGTGGACCTGCTGGCCAGCCTGGTGAAGGCCGAAAGCGGCGACAATGCGCGCGCCGTAAGCCGCGTCGGCGCTCGCGGGCTCATGCAGTTGATGCCCTCGACGGCTGCCGGACTGGGCGTAAGAGACAGCTTCAGGCCGGAAGAAAATGTGCGCGGCGGTACCGCTTATCTGGATACGCTGCTCACCCGCTACCACGACAATCTGGCGCTTGCGCTGGCCGCCTACAATGCGGGCCCGGAGGCCGTGGACAAGTACAACGGCATCCCCCCTTACCTCGAAACCAGGGTTTACGTGGCGCGCGTGATTCATGAGTTCAACCGCCGCGTGGTTGCGCGCCAGGCGCTCGCCGCGCACGCGATGGCATCGGCATCTGCACCGCAACTCAATGGAACGCGCTAAAGCACTCTCCCGGAATGCAACAATTACAAATCAAAAGAGACATGCGAGCCCCGCTGGCACCACGCCTCGCTCGATAGAATGAACGAAGACTGTCGCGAAACGGGGAAAGCTTGAACAAGAAGCAGTGGATTCTGGGTTTGGTGGTTCTGGCGGCGTTTGCGTCGCTCCTGGTTTGGGGGCGCAACAGGATTCACTTCGACTTCCACGTCTTTCGCGCTCAACTTGCGCTCGCCGACTGGCGTCAGATCGGCATCGCGTTGGGCTGCATCTACATCGCATATGTTTTTCGCGCCGTGCGTTGGGCCCTGCTGCTCAGGCACAACAAAAAAGTCCCGCTCTTTTCGCTGCTGGGCACACAGGTTATCGGCTTCACCGCCGTGGCGTTGATCGGCCGCGTTGCAGACCCGGTGCGGCCTTATCTGGTTTCCAGGCGCACAGGCCTTCCCCTCAGCACTCAATTCGCCGTCTACGTTGTCGAGCGGCTGTTTGATTTCGGTTCGATGGCGCTGATCATTTCAACCGTCATTTTGACGGCTCCGGCAGGCGCGCTCCCGCATCCCGAAATCGTCAGGAAGGCTGGCTACGGCGGCCTCGCCGTCACCGTGTTGGCCGCGCTCTTTCTGTTTGCGGTGCGGCTGGCCGGCGGCCTCGTTGCCTCATTCTTTCAGCGCGCCTTGGGCATGGCGTCAAAAAAGCTGGGCGAAGCCGTGGGCAACAAAATCCTCGCATTCCGCACCGGCCTGGACACCATGCGTTCGTACTCCGACTTCGGCATCACCGCGTCGCTCTCGGTGACCATGTGGCTGCTCATCACGCTGGCCTACCTGGAAACAATGCGGGCCTTTACCGCCAGCCCGCAGTTGGCCGGGATGAATCTGTCCCGCTGCATTCTNNACGCAGATTGGCGTGGTGGCAGCGGCCATGGTCAGCTTCTATGGCGCTGCGCCCGAGGCGTCCACTGCGTGCGCCGCGACCCTGCTGGTGGTCACCTTCCTCGGCATCGTGCCCATCGGCCTGATCTGGGCGCACTTCGAGCACGTCAGCCTGCGCAAGATCACCGTCGAGGGCCGCCACGCAGGCGAAGGGCTGGTGAACGACCTGCCGGCAGACCGGGACGCAGTCTCGTAACGCTTGCCGTTCTTAACGAGTGGCGTTATCATGCGAGGACGATCAAGAATTTCCCCGAGGCCGGCACGACGCTTACGACGTTGAGATCGTCGATGATCACCACTAGGAGACGCAATGAAGAAGATTCCTTTTGGATATTCAATTCATCCCGGCGACATCCTCAAGACGGAGTTCATGGAGCCGTTCGGGCTTTCCAGCTACCGGCTGGCCAAGGATATGCACGTTTCCGCGCCGAGGGTGAACGATATTGTTCGCGGCAAGAGGTCGATCACAGCGGATACAGCCATGCGCCTTAGCGCCTACTTTGGCAACTCTTCGCAGTTCTGGTTGAACCTCCAGAACAAGCACGATATCTGGGTTGCCGCGAAAGACAAATCCCTCGCCAAGGTCAAGCCGAGGGCAAAGGCGGCGTAGCTTTTTCGTCTGCCGGCACAGTGGGCCTTGTATACAGAATCGATTCCGGTCCCACCGCGCCGCCCGTCATCAGCATGCTCATGGCCTGCTCCATATTCAGGTCGGTCTCGGTCACGCGCACGATGGGAAGAATCTGCAGGAAGGCCGAAGTCGGGTTGATTGCATTGGGCAACAAAACCGCAGCCAGCAGTTCTCCGCTGGTCGTGTCGGTCAGCGTGCGGGTCAGAAATCCGATGCTCTTCTGTCCCACAATGGGAAAGTCGACCAGCACAACGCGCTGGCTGGTTTCTTTGTTGCCCATCATAGTGTCCAGCAGTTGGCGCACAGACTTGTAAATCTTGGCCACAAAGGGCAGCCGGTCCAGCGCCGCCTCAAACAGATTGAACGCCTGACGCCCCATGACGGCGGACGTCAAACGGCCCACCACGTAAAGCACCGCCAACGTCAACAGCACAGCCAGCACCGACTGTAGCCACGGCAGTGCGATCCAGGCATGAGGAAAGATGACGGCGAGCAGTTGCACCGCCGGCAAACCGGCTTTGGCAAGCTCGCTCAACAGGAAGCTGAAGATCAGGTAGGTGACAAACAGTGGCCCAATGGTGATGATGCCGGCCAGAATGTTGCGTTGCAAGCTGCGGAGTGTTCGGGCAACGACTGGATTCACACGCCCCTCCTGGCTATGAGAATACGCGACCTGCCGATCGGCCTTATATACTGAAGGAAGAAGGATACTCATGAACGATCCAGAAGATTTTGATTCAGATGACGCGGGCCGGCGGATCGATACGGCCGAGAAGCAGTATCCACG
>PMOF01000118.1:9592-11883 GCA_003162495.1 Acidobacteriaceae bacterium | reverse complement strand
GTGAATGTGTTTCGCGCGGCATTGCCATATGTCCAGCGTGTTTTGCCCCTGCTTGATGGAAATGTGGGTACCGCCGTCTCCAACATTCTTGTGCCGCGCCATCAAACGCCGCCGGTCGACCTGGCTCCCATCCAGAGCGGTTTGAGTGAACTCCAGTTGCAGCATCGCGAATTGCGCAATCGGATTGTGGAGCAGAATACGGCGCTTAAAAAAGTCGAAGATCATTTGCAAATGGTGCGTGAAGCCACCGACCGCAATACTTTGGAACAGCAGGAACTGCTCGGAGATCTGAAGATCGTCGGCAAAAAAGTGAATTTGTTTGCCTGGGTAGCGCTGAGTATTCTGGTGCTGTCGCTGCTGATGAATGGGTATCTGGTGTTCCACTTCTGGCGGGTTATTCCCTAAAATCAGGTGCTTCCCATCGAATTTGTAGTCAATCCCGAATTGCTCACAATCTCAGCAATCATCGCGTCTGCAAAGCCACTTTGACCTGAAAACCATCCGTCGTAGTGTATAAATAACACCTTTTCCGTGCCATAAACACTTGTTTTGATGCCATCAATGCTACCTTGATAATTTGCGCTTCCTTATACGGACTTTGTGAAACCTGATGTTGCCAGTCGTATTTTCATGGGGCTACTATTCGGCATAGTTCACCCGGGTAGGTGCAAACACCCGGCCTGATGTCCACTATGCAGTTATTCCCACCCTCACAGAGCTTCACCAACTAGCAGCGCTTTCGAGCGCATGCGCACGGAGTATCTCGTCATGGCATGGTACGCCTACTGCATCGGTGAAAAACAAGCCTTCCCTGAAATAGCCCGTCATCGAAAACCTGTTCCGATGGAATCTGTCCTCGGAGTGAGCGGCAACCAGGTTTTTCTTTACCCCGCCAGCGACCTCGCCGTCATTGTCAGCGAGCACAACCCCACCGAAACCCTGAACCAGAAATCCGGCGTGGACCACGCCCGGGTCATCGCCGATTGCTTCCAGCATTCCACGGTGCTTCCCTTCCGCTTTGGCACTGTCTTCAATGACGATGAGAGCCTGCGCAAGTCGATCCGGTCCAACCAGCGCCAGTTCCTCGGCAATATAGACAAACTACGCGGCAAGACCGAGATGCACCTTAAGATCCTGGTCGACGACTGTTGCGCCCACTCGCTGGACAAGCATCAACCGGCCGAAGGCGTAGGACGGGAATACCTCAGCAACCTGCGTGAGAACGCGGCCCGCACACGGGAGCGCCAGACGCGCGCGCGCGCAGTCAGCTTCCAGATGCATCGGCTGTTTCTGCCCCTCGATGAAGAAGTAAGCTGCCGGCTCACGGAGAGCGGCAAGATGGTGCTGGACATCGCCCACCTGATCGACCGCAAATATGTGGAGCGCTACCAGAACAAGTTCCTGTCCACCAGCGCCCTGATGCGGGAATGCCAGATGCAGAGCTCCGGCCCCTGGCCCCCGTATCACTTCGTCCACCGGCTCACGCGCCAGGCCCACGCGCACCCTGTCGCGGCAGTTCATGCGCAAACGCCTGGTGCCTCGCCGGCGATCCACATTCCACAGCCGGTCGCGGCGCTTGCCTAGCAACCGGTTGTCTCCACACGCAAAAAGCCCCGGCCATGGCCGGGGTTTTTTGCTGAAGTCAAGAACCAATAGCTCGGTTGCGAAAATGCCGCGGCCCCTCTGCATCTTTGTTCAATGAAAGGCGCCCTCAATGTCCAGGCGTTGCAAGGATTGCTACGGCGCGCTTGCACTCTTGCGGCGCGAAAGCACGAAAGCCTTGCGCCTGTCCTTGGAGGCATGGTCGATCTTCTTCCAGAAGCCCACAAAGTAATCGATCGCGGAGATCACCGATACCAGCACTGTAAAGTAGATTGCGGTGATGGCGATCCACCGCAGCGGAATGACGACTACGCCAAACTGCCACTGGTTCCAGTGGTGCGCCAGAATGGCCGAAACCACTGACACGATCTGGATAACCGTCTTGAGCTTGCCCAGATCGCTGGCCTCAATGGTGAAGCCCTCCGAGGAGGCAATGGAGCGCAGGCCGGAGACCAGGAACTCGCGGCCGATGATCACCACCGCGATCCACACCTTGACCACATCGGGGTTGTAAGCCACCAGGGCAATCAGCGCGCCGGTCACCATCACTTTGTCGGCAATGGGGTCCAGCAGCATGCCGATGGTCGTGATCTGCTGGCGCTTGCGGGCCAGGTAGCCATCCAGTCCATCGGTGATGGAAGCCAAAACGAACAGGACCGATGCCGCAATCTCCTGCTCCCCGTTGGACC
>PMOF01000118.1:0-9582 GCA_003162495.1 Acidobacteriaceae bacterium | reverse complement strand
GCAAAACAAAGCCGCGTCCTTCTTGCCCGCCGAGGCGAAGAAGTCCGATTTAAATTCAATTAAAAACGGGACAGGCCAAAAGCCCATCCCGCTTTATGTTTCGACTGCCAACCTCAATCCCACCGGTCAACTACGCGTAGATGCCCCTCTGCTTGATGGTGAACGCCACCCGATCGATGGCCAGCATATAGGCCGCGATGCGGTTGTTCACGTTGTGGGCCTCGGCGTAGCGCACCACATCGTCGAAGCTGTCCTTGAGAATAGTTTCCAGTTGCTCGTTGACAATGGCTTCCTTCCAGAAGTAGCCTTGCCGGTCCTGCACCCACTCGAAGTAGCTGGCGGTCACGCCACCGGCGTTGGCCAGGATGTCGGGCACAATGAAAATCCGCTTGTCGCCCAGAATCTCATCGGCCACGGCGGTTGTAGGGCCGTTGGCGCCCTCCACCACAATGCGCGCTTTAATCCTTTCGGCGTTGCGGCTGGTGATCACGTTCTCGGTTGCCGCGGGAATCAGAATCTCGCACTCGGTCACCAGCAACTCTTCGCTGGGTGTAGCCTCAGCGCCGCGGAATCCAAGCGTCGTCCCATTGCGGTACTTGTACTCCGCAAGCTGGTGAATGTCGATGCCGTTGGGGTTCGACAGGCCACCCTCTTTCTCGGCGATGCCTACGATCTTGTAGCCCCGCTCCATCATCAGGCGCGCGGCGTTCGAGCCCACGTTGCCAAATCCCTGAATCACCACCCGGCACCCTTCTACAGGCATGTTCAGGTAGCGAAGACTCTCGTCGCACATAACCAGCACGCCGCGTCCCGTGGCTTCGAGACGGCCGCGAGAGCCGCCGATGGTCAGCGGCTTGCCGGTCACCACGCTGGTTACCGTGTGCCCCACGTGCATGGAATAGGTATCCATGATCCATGCCATGGTCTGCTCGTTGGTGTTCACGTCGGGCGCGGGAACATCTTTCTCCGGCCCGATGAAGTCGATAATCTCCGAGGTATAGCGGCGGGTCATCCGCTCCAGCTCACCCTGGCTCATCGTCTTAGGGTCGCAAATCACTCCGCCCTTGGCGCCGCCAAACGGGATATTGACGACTGCGCACTTCCAGGTCATCCAACTGGCCAGCGCGCGCACCTCGTCCAGAGTCACCTCCGGCGCGTAACGAATGCCGCCTTTGCCCGGTCCGCGAGCAATCGAGTGTTGCACTCGAAAGCCGGTGAACATTTCAATCAGTCCGTTATCCATCGTCACTGGGAAGTGCACAATGATTTCGCGCGATGGGGTACTGAGCAATTTCCACAGACCCGGGTCAAGGTTCAGCTTGCGTGCCGCAAACTCAAACCGGGCGCTTTGTGCTTCCCATGGGTTTATTTCCTGATCCAAACTTATTGTTGCCATACACTCTCCAATTTCAATTCTGTGCCGCCAGACAAGGTGCTGGGGTTCACTAAGTCCCCTCTACGAGTTCTACTCGCAAGTGATAGACGCGGCAAGGTTTACCACGCGCTTAACGGAGCTTCAGTTTCCGGCTCCCCCTATTTGACTTAGCCGGACAAGTTAGGGCATGCATAACCGGACATATATGCCCAAACCTTTGTGAGTCTAGGCTTGCCACACAGCGCCGTCAAGCCAGCGGGAACCTGAATGGGAACCCCGGTAACCCCTTGACTTTCCCGTTCCAGCACCGGTTCTGAAGCGGAAAACTTCGGCTCCAGAAGGACGATCTTTGAGCTTTTCTTTCGAATTCCGGAATCTCGAGACCCTGGACTTCCCCCAAGTTTGAAATGATTGGCATGAGCCTTCTCGCGGGCCCGCAAGAGCGCTACGTGGCGGCATTTGGCCAAACCAGCGGGCTGGCCTTCAGCGTGTGCTTTCGTACAACTTGGATGCCGTCGTATTTGGAGGAAGGCCGGTATGAACTGGTTGCGACTCGTTCTGATTGTGGTTGGCTCTGGTGTCGTCTCGTCGCTCACCGACTGGTGTTTCGCTGGCGATTGGATTCATCGGCGTTTCACTTATCCCGAGATTTGGCGTCAAGGCGCCGAAGGGAGAGCGATTGCCCTGACGAGTCCACTACCGTTTCTGACCTGCGCTGTCTTTGCCTATGTCGCCGCAAGGCTGGGACTTCATTCTGTATCGGGTGCGGCCAAACTGGCTGTCGCGGTATGGTTGATCGGCCCATTACCGCTGATCCTCACCAATGCCGCATTTGTGAAGCTGCACCGGGTGTTTGTAGTCTCTTACTCGATCGGCTGGCTCATAAAGCTCCTAATCGTTGCGGTTGCGGTTGGCTGGTTCCTTCGCTGACACCGACAGGAGAATTAATGCAGCCCTGATCCGCATATTCACCTGTACGGTGTTTGCAACAAGTACTAAAAGGTGGCGGATCGTTTCACCTGTAAGCTGATTAGAAAAGGCCTTAAATGAATGGCCGTCCAAGATCATTTGGGCCTGGACTCGGCCGACCGAATCGGCCCGCAATCTCCATTCCCGCTCACGCCTCGGCGGTCTGGGTCCGAATCCCGGTCGCGGAATGCCCCAATTCGAGATCTCTTCTCCTCCACGCCTGAGCAAAAAAGAACAGACCCAAAGCCCGCAATCGTGGTGCGGTGGTTGTATGCGCGCGTATTCCGTGGCCGGAGTGCCGATGCGCACAACCATCCGTCCCAGTCTGTCCGTAATGGGAACATCGAGGCGCCGACAATGCCGCTGCATGCCCGCGTAGCTGCGCAACTTCCGATTCCGCCGGACTCCGCGGGTCTTGCCGAACGCGAGGACGCTGAACGGCACCTGGCGCACATGGAGACCCGCTATCGCGCCCTGCTGGAAGCGGCTCCGGACGCCATGGTGGTGGTGGACCATCGCGGGCGGATTGTGCTCGTGAATGTCCAGGCGGAAAAGCAGTTTGGATACCGCCGCGATGAGCTCCTGGGGCAGGCAGTGAAGAGCATCATTCCCGCGGGCTTCGCGGAGCGGCTGATCGCTGACGAAACGCGCACCGCGGCAGAAGCCCTGGCGCAGCAGATCGGCACCGGCATCGAACTCACCGGCAGACGCAAGGATGGAAGCAAATTCCCAATCGAGATCATGCTCAGTCCGCTCGACAGTCCCGAGGGAATCCTGGTTACCGCGGCGATTCGCGACATCACGGTGCGCAAGGATGCGGAGAAGCATCTGGCGCAGATGGAGAACCGGTATCGGGGGCTGCTGGAGGCGGCGCCGGACGGCATGGTGGTGGTGAATGAGGATGGCCAGATCGTCCTGCTGAATGCCCATGCGGAAAAGCAATTCGGCTACCGGCGCGATGAACTTCTGGGCCACAAAGTCACGGACATTATTCCAGAGGGCTTTGCGGAGCGGCTGATCGCCGATGGAACGCGTACCGCGGCCGAAGCTCTGGCACAGCAGATCGGCACCGGCATTGAGCTCCACGGGCGACGCAAGGACGGAACCCGATTCCCCATCGAGATCATGCTCAGCCCTCTGGAGAGCGCCGAAGGAGTGCTGGTGACCGCGGCCATCCGAGACATCAGCGAGAGGAAGCAGTTGGCGCGCCAGTTGCACCAGAGCCAGAAGATGGAAGCCGTGGGCCAGCTTACCGGCGGCATCGCGCATGATTTTAACAATCTGCTCGGAGTCATCATCGGGAATCTGGACCTGCTGGACCGCATGGTCTCTGACAACCCTGCCGCAACGAAACGAATCCAGACTGCGCAAAAGGCAGCGACGCGCGGCGCCGACATCACCCGGCGTTTGCTGGTCTTCTCCAGCAACGAGGAGCTGAAACCATCGGTCATCGTGATGGGCGATTCGATTCAAAACATGATCGAACTGGCGGCCGGGGCGCTCGGCGCGGAGATCAGGATCACGACCCAGGTGGATGCGTCCATGCCTCCGATTTTCGTGGACCCCGCGGGTCTGGAAAGCGCGCTGCTTAATCTGGTGGTCAACGCTCGAGACGCAATGCCGAGAGGCGGCTCCATCGTGGTCACCTCACAGGCGCAGGATTTAATTGCGGGCCATCCCGTGGTTCAGGCGGGGGATTTGCAGGCGGGCCGTTATGCCTGCGTGTCGGTATCGGATACCGGCCATGGCATGTCCAAAGAAACCATGGAACGCGCCTTTGAGCCGTTTTTTACCACCAAACCCCGCAACAAGGGCACCGGCCTTGGCCTGGCCATGGTTTACGGCTTCGTAAAAAGATCCGGCGGCGTGGTCCGGGTCTACAGTGAAGTGGGCCACGGGACTACCGTGTCCTTTTATCTTCCTCTCGCGTCCGGTCCTGTGCCGGCAATGCCAACCGCTGCCATTTTGCCCCGCCAAACAATGCTGGCAGGAACCGTGCTGGTGGTGGATGACGAACAGGACTTGCTTGAGATCGCGCTCGCGTACCTTGCGGACATGGGCTATACGGCGCTGCAGGCCAAGGATGGCGCCAGCGCGCTCGAGTTGATTGCCCAGCGCGGCGACATTGATTTATTGGTTACCGACATTGTGATGCCGGGCGCAATGAACGGAGATGAACTGGTGCACGAGGCGCGCGCCCTTCGCCCGGACATCAAGATCATCTACTCTTCCGGCTTTCCGGCAAAAGTGCTGGAGGAAAAAATCATGCCGCTTGTCGATGGCCCACTTCTGCACAAGCCTTACCAGCGAGCGGAGTTCGCGGCCATGGTTCAAAGCGTGCTCGCAGACAGCCATGCGGAATTGGCAAAGTAACGGCGCAAAACAATCGCGCGATGATAGAGAGCAATCCAGGCGGAGGCAGGTTGTGGAGACGATGAAACCGATCCATCGAATCCTGGTCATCGACGACGAAGGCGATGTAGGCGATTTCGTCTGTGCGGCCGCGCAGGGCATGGGATTCGATTGCACCGTAACCGCCGATGCCGCAACATTTCTGGCGGCGCTCACGCCGGACACGACTTTCATTCTGCTCGATCTCATCATGCCGGGGTTGGATGGCATTGAGTTGCTGAGGCTGCTCGGTCAACAAAAGTGCGCGGCCGGCATCATCTTGATGAGCGGCGTTGGCAAACGGGTGCTGGAAACAGCGAGCCAGTTGGCGCAGGTGCTCGGCCTTTCCATCGTAGGCCATCTCCAAAAGCCATTTCGCCTGTTTGAACTGGAGGCCCTGCTGGCCAAGGTTGCCGAGCCGGCCGTGTTGCCGGTGGTTCAAGCGAGCGCGCAGCCCACCACTCCCAATAAGGAGTTGCGCCACGCCATCGACCGCAATGAGTTTGTTTTGCACTATCAGCCGCAGATCGATATCGAGACGGGCCGCATGGTCGGTGTGGAGGCCCTGGCTCGATGGCAGCATCCCGATCGTGGCCTGGTCCTTCCCCTCAACTTTATCGGGCGCGCGGAAGAGCTTGGGCTTATCGACGAACTGGGCTGGCTGGTTATGGAACGCGGAATGAGCGAAGTGGGGCAGTTTACCAACGGCGATGGGAAATGCCTCATGCTGTCCTTGAATGCGTCGGTGCATTCTCTCCACGACTTGAAATTCCCTGACATTCTCTTATCCATCGCCGAGAGACATTGTGTGCCCCCCGGAAATATCACCATTGAAATCACCGAGAGTGGGTTGATCAAGGAACTGTCGAGAACCTTGGATATCCTGACCCGGCTGCGGATGAAACAGGTCAAGCTTTCGATCGACGATTTTGGCACCGGTTACGCCATGATGCAGCAACTGCAAAACATTCCGGCGACCGAGCTGAAAATCGATCGATCCCTCGTCCAGGATTTGCAAGGCAACGGTCGAGACCGCATCATGGTTCAGAAGACGATCGAGATGGGTCACGAACTCGGCATGCGAGTGATCGCAGAAGGGGTGGAGACCGAGGAGCAACTGGACATTCTGCGCTCGAAAGGTTGTGATTGCGCGCAAGGATACTTTTTCACTCCTCCTCTGCCGCCGGTTCAGTTCTTGAGTTGGCTTCACTCCTATCGCGCCCAGCTCGTGCATTAAACCGCCGCTTGCCAATCGCCGGCACGCGGCGCGGATCGCCTCCGTTCGAGAGAACCTTGCCAACACTTCGCCCCTGGCTCCCAAACCATTACACTGGGGTCTGTGAAAGCCTCTGCGCACCCCGTCCAGCCCACCCGCAAAGAGTTTCTGGCGCTCGCCAAGGAGCACACCCTCGTTCCTGTCTGCCGCACGCTCATCGCCGACCTGGAAACGCCGGTCTCGGCATTCCTGCGCGCGGCCTGGCCAGAGCGTGAGTGTTTTCTGCTGGAGTCGGTCGAGAACGGCGAGCAGGTGGGCCGCTACACGTTCATCGGCCTGGCGCCCTTCAAGCGGATCGTTGCACGCGGGCGCGTAATCACCATCACTGAGGGCAAGCGAACGACGCGGATCGACGACGACATTTTCGCCGTGCTCAGGCGCGCGCTGAGCGGCCACAAGGCGGCGCGCCTTCATGGGCTGCCTCCGTTTACGGCGGGTGCGGTGGGCTTTTTCTCCTACGATGCGGTGCGCCAAATTGAGCGGCTGCCCGAGCACGCCAAAGATGAATTGGGAATTCCCGACGCCTGCCTGCTGTTCTTCGACGAAGTGCTGGCCTTCGACCATGTGCGCAAAGAAATTTGGCTTGTGGTCACGGCTGACGTTACCCAAGGTAAGCCCGCCGAAGCCTACGAGAATGCTGTACGGCGGCTTGCCAAACTGGAAAAGCGCCTGACACAACCGCTGCCGAAACTGCCTGCTCGCAAGGCCCAGGGAAAACTGAAGGTAAGACATCGCACCCGCAAGCAGGACTACCTGGCCGCCGTGGCCCGCACCAAGGAATACATCGCCGCCGGTGACATCTTTCAGGCCGTCATCTCGCAGCGCTTCGATGTGGAACCGGGCGCTGACAGTTTTCAGGTATACCGTGCGCTGCGCGCCGTGAACCCAAGCCCGTATATGTATTTCCTGCGTTTTGCTCCCGAAGGGCCGCTGGGCGGGCCGCCTGATAAGCCGAAGTCCTCGCAAAAAGGATTAAAACAACCCACGGTTGCGCCGCTGGAGTTGGCGGGGTCGTCGCCGGAGCTGCTGGTCCGTGTTCACAACGGCAAAGTGGAGTACCGGCCCATCGCCGGAACCCGCCCCCGCGGCGCCAATGAAAAAGAAGACCAGGCGCTGGCCGACGAAATGCTCCACGACGAGAAAGAGCGAGCCGAGCACGTGATGCTGGTCGACCTGGGCCGCAACGATGTGGGCCGCGTGAGCGAGTTCGGCAGCGTCAAGGTAGACAGGTTGATGTTCGTCGAGCGCTATTCGCACGTGATGCATATCGTGAGCACCATCGAGGGCCGCCTCAAGCCTGAGCTCACCGCCGTCGATGCCCTGCGCGCCTGCTTCCCTGCCGGCACGCTCAGTGGCGCCCCCAAGGTGCGAGCCATGGAAATTATTGAAGAGCTGGAGCCGTCGCGGCGCGGCACCTACGGCGGCGCGGTGCTCTACGCCGACTTTTCCGGCAACCTCGACTCCTGCATCGCCATCCGCTCCATGCTGGCCATCGGCGGCAAAGGCTATGTGCAGGCCGGCGCGGGCATCGTCGCCGACTCGGTGCCCGAACTTGAATACCAGGAATCGATCAACAAGGCGCAGGCCGTAGTCCGCGCCATCGAGCGGGCGAGCGAGCTGTAGTCTTCACTCCGCGCCAAAGATGCGCCGGAAGAACTTGCCGACACGTCCGAAGAATCCGGGCTTCTTGTTTCCGGCAGGCGGGTTGGCCGGCGGCGCTGCGGGTGGCTGCGGCGCCGGCGCCGGCGCGTGGTCCGCTGCGTTATAAACCAGCGGAGGAATCGGCTGCGACTGCGCTACCACGTTCTTGTCCGCACTGGCAGCGGGTGCTGCCAGTGGAACGAGGCCTTCACTCTGTGCAAGCGGAAACTCGTTGCTCTCGACTGGGGCAGGCGGCGGTGGGCAACCGCAGGGTTCTTTCTCCTGGTCCACCACTTCCTGCAGGCTGCCGTGCTGGAACATCACACGCTGGCCCGGCTGCACGCGATACGCGCCGCCCTCGAACACGCTCGACACCAGGACGTACGGCGCGTTGATGCCCGCATTGTCCACGCAGGTGTCGCCGTGCTGGCCAAGACGCACTCTCAACTCCACCGCGCCCGGACCCCCGATGAGGATGCGGAAATCCGGAGTGAGCAGAATGTCGGCGTTGCGGCCGGTGGCGAAGCTGGCTTCCACGGCGCCATGATCCATCGCGATCAGCAGACCGGGCGTTTCTCCCGCGGGAACGCTGGAGTCAGCCGCCAGTTTGACTGAAGTCGCGGCGCAAACGCGCAGCACGCCGCGATGCGGCAACACCACCTGCGTAGTTTGTGCGCCCGCGTTCACCGTGCCGCTGGCCGCGATCACCGCCTTGCCCTGCGAGACCGAGAGAGCGCCGGTGACAGAGGCCGCGGCGTCCGGGCTCTTGCTGTCCAGCGAGACGATGGCGATGGGGCCGCTTTCTTCTGGCGCAGCATCAACTGCCGCCGGTGGGGCGGTCGCGGGTGCTGGAACTGCGACCGCCGGAGGAACCTCCTGAGCAAGCAGCATCGACGACGACAACGCCAGGGCCGCGACCAGCATTAAAACTGGGTGGCGTGTGCGAGCTCTGGGCAGTGTTTTGGGAAGGCTGAATGCGATTGATTTGAAAGGGCACGGCTTCAGCCGTGCCGCAAGCGGATGCAAAAACAAAGTGGGCTTTAGCCCCTGAGGGATTATTTCCGCAGCACCCCGCACTCCCTCGGCGGCTAAAGCCGGTGACGATTTCCAGCTCTCAATGGCACGGCTGAAGCCATGCCCTTTCAAACCGCGCAGCATCTCTCTCAATTTGTTGCCACCGCGACATAACCTCTCTCGCATTGGGGCTCGCATAGTCCCTACATATCCAGAAAATTGCGGATCATCTGGTGACCGCCATCGGTCAACACGCTCTCGGGGTGAAACTGCACGCCCTCGATCGGCAAGCTGCGATGGCGCAGGCCCATGATCACCGAACCATTTCCCTTTGCGCCTGCGGTGCGCGCAGTCACCGTCAATGCGGCTGGCAGCGACTTCTCCGCGACAATCAGCGAGTGATAGCGCGTGCAGGTGAGCGGCGTGGGCAGCCCGGCAAAGACGCCCTTGCCGTCGTGCTCCACCGGGCTGGTCTTGCCGTGCATCAGTTGTTGCGCGCGCACCACCTGCCCGCCAAAAGCCTCGCCGATCGCCTGGTGGCCCAGGCACACGCCGAGAATGGGCGCCTTGCCGGCCATGTGCCGAATCAGAGGCACCAGAATGCCCGCCTCGCCCGGTGTGCACGGTCCCGGCGAAAGCAGAATGCGCTCCGGCTTCATGGCCTCAACCTCTTCCACCGTCACCTCGTCGTTGCGATAGACTTCGACCGCGGCCCCCAATTCGCCCAGGTACTGCACCAGGTTGTAGGTGAACGAATCGTAGTTGTCGAGGACGAAGACCATGCTCTCCAGTGTAGATGAAGTCCCGTGCAGCGCGGGCGCCCTCCGCGATTCGGTCGCATCGGTTGCGCGCCGTAGGCCAATCTGCAAAACTGGGCTTGGTCAGCAATCATGGTTCTTCATTTTCTGATTCAAGG
>PMOF01000054.1:2075-3480 GCA_003162495.1 Acidobacteriaceae bacterium | reverse complement strand
CCCTCCAATGAGATCATTTCTGCCGAATGGGGGTCTTCGCCTGGAACAGGGTCAGACGGCCCTCGAGCGTTGCGGCTAATCGCGTGTTTCCTTGCTGGCCGGCCAGATCGGTTGCCTGTTGCTCGACTTCGATAGCCTTGCCGAATCGGCCAGTCTCGGCATAAGCCGCGGCCAGTGTCCCAAGGATCTCCGGCTCGCGTCCCGCCGTAAGCTGCACG
The DNA here is from genome assembly GCA_003162495.1 of Acidobacteriaceae bacterium. Lineage (GTDB taxonomy): Bacteria > Acidobacteriota > Terriglobia > Terriglobales > Acidobacteriaceae > Telmatobacter. Next base: position 3,262 of record PMOF01000054.1, on the reverse strand, counting down.
GCGTGCTCCGCCAGCGGCACAGCCTCCGCACCGTTGCGCAGCGCCGCGTCGGTCGAGGTAGCCAGGACCCAGGCGGTCTCATTGAGTACCGGAACATTGTCGGGTTCCCTGCGCAACGCTTGCCGCCAGTGTGCGAGCCCCTCCCCCTTCTGGCCATCCATGACCAGCGCCATGCCCAGATAATAGTGCGCCTCCACCAGGTTTGGAGATAACTGCAACGCGCGTTCAAAATGCGGAATCGCTGCGGCGGTCTGCCCCTTTTCCGCCAGGGCGATTCCAAGGTTATTGTGGACGTCCGCCGTTTCCGGGCCTATGTCGAGTGCCCGCTGCAGATGCGGGATCGCCCGGTCAAGATCGTTTTTAGAAAGCAACGCATGCCCCAGGTTGCCCTCCGCACCGGCGTAGGCGGCATCGAGTTCGACGGCCTTGACGAAGTCCGCAATGGCTTCGTCGAGTTTCCCCTGCATGGCCAGCGTCAGGCCCAGGTTGTTATACGCGTGGGCGTACCGGGGATCTCCCTCGATAGCCTGGCGATATTGATCCACAGCCTCATCCAGGTGGCCCTCTGCGGCCAGTGCATAGCCCAGATTGTTATGCGCCTCGGTGTACTGCGGGTTGATGGTGAGCGCATCCTCGTATTGCTCGACCGCCTCGGGAACATGATGCTCTTCCATCAGCGCGCGGCCCAGATTGTTGTGCGCTTCGGCATAGCCGGGATTGTCTTCCAACGCCTGGCGGTAATGCGCGATAGCTTCATCGGGATGGCCGGCGCCGGCCAGAACAATGGCGAGATTGTTTTGCGCCTCAGGGTAGCGGGGTTTGTACAAGACTGCTTTGCGGAGTTGGGCAATTGCTTCGTCGGTTTTGCCGGCGTGTGCCAGGGTTTGTCCAAAGTTGTTGCGGGCGCGCGCATCGTCGGGACTCATCGCAATCGCCTTGGTCCACTCGGGAATGGCCGCGGCGTATTCGCCTTTCTTCGCCAGGTCCGCCGCCACGTCATATTGTTTGTAGAAATCAACCGCCGGCGTGTCGATATGTTCAATTCCGCTCGGCTGCATGTTGACAAACTCGGGAATATTCACCGCTCGGTTTGCCGCCGTCGCGTTCTCAATCAGAATCGCCGGAGTATCGTTGCCGTTCTCATCGATGTGCGTCAAGAACATCTTCGTATACGGCCCGCGGCTCTT
>PMOF01000054.1:0-2054 GCA_003162495.1 Acidobacteriaceae bacterium | reverse complement strand
TTGCCCGTTCTTCGCCTGCACAAACACAATCCACTTCCCGTCGGGCGAAATCTTCGGAAAACTGTTGCTCATCCCGTTTTGGCTCGCTCCCTTGATCGGCTCTGGCGTCCCGCCTTTGCCGTCGTTGAACGGAATCCGGTAAAGGTCGTACTGGATCTGCACCTCTTCTGGATCGTTCGCATACGCTGCCATCTTCCCATCCGCCGGAAACGGATCCTTGGCCCCCGCGCGTTCGAACACCAGGTACTTCCCGTCAGGACTCCACACCGCATTCGACTGAATGTACTTCGGATTGTCCGCCCCCGGCAGCGGTTGAAACTTCTTCGCATCCCGGTCGTACCACTGCACGATCCCCCGCGTCGGATAAAACACCTGCAAGAAGCGGTAATCCTTGAAGTTCGACACATAGTAGAACTGCGAACTCTTCGTCCCCGGGGGCCTCGTCGTCGTCACTACGTAGCGCCCATCCGGCGACAACTGCGACATGAACCCAACTCGCACCGGGCTCCCGTTCTCGGTCGGGAAACCTGCCCACGAAACCATATCCTCATTGCGAATGGTCATCTTCCGCGCTACCGGCGTCATCGCATACAGGCCCTTGTCGTTCTGCGGCCCATCCATATCCAGACCAAGCGTCTTGCCGTTCGCTGAGAACGAGTGGCAGTTGGCGCAGGTGTGCAGGTCGTGCATCACCACATGGCTCTTCTCGTCCGCCACGTTCCGCATGCTCCAGTTGATCAGCGGAATTGCCTCCGTTGCCAGCGGCTTGATGAATCCTTTCTCAGTCTCCGACGGCATCAGAGGCACATCGCGAAAGAAAATCGGCGCGCCCACCGCGTCCGCCGATACATGGACCTCCATGCTGCCTTCCGAAACGAACCCGTTCGCGCCAGGCCCACTCACACTCCCCGAATCCGATCCGCGAATCGCAATCGTCACCGCGCCCCCGCCCGCCTGACGCTTGATCCTGGCCCATGTTTCTGCGTCGGGATGCCACGTATGCGCGGCGGCCTCCTCCTTAGTCAGCTCCGGCAGCTTGTTGGTATCGGAAATGCATCGCGGATCAATCTCTCCAACCTTCATCCGCTCCCCAACCGCAGACAGATGAATAGGCTCCGCGCCATTTGCGAACTTCACTTCAATCAGCCACGCTTTTGCCAAAGCCGACGGATCGCGCCACAGAAAAGTGGGAGCCGCCATGTCGGATGGAAACACCGACCCATTCAGTGGATAGTCGATCGTGATCCGCTCCGGCTGATTCCCCGCCCATACCGCCGACATGGCCAGTCCCGCCAGCAGCGCCGCCAGCGATACGCACAGCATCCCACCCGCCCGAAACCAACTCAGCCTGCCGGCGCGCAATCCCTCGCCACGCTGATGATTCGTATTCATTTTTTGTTGCTCCCGACCTCAACTTATCGACAAACATGAGCCCAGCGTGCAGGTCGTGCCTTGCGTTCGATCGCGTCCCTCGTGGGCTCGGGCGCGCCGCTATCGGCTCCAAATCAATCAAAAAGGACAGATTGAAATTCCTGCTTCCACGCAGGCGAGTATATACCCGTGAGCCTCCTTCGGGGGCGCTCTTTGACCATCGGCCCGGGCAAAAACCGGCCCCTACGGTCCAGCCAATTCCAGCTCTTTATCCAGCCGCGCATGCAGGCGATGGCTGAAGCCGGCGGGCAGCTCAAACACCCGGCCATCGGCCACCAGCACCACCACATTGCGCGTAGAGTCCAACACCGCCGAGCAAATCTCGCATGTCTCTAGATGCCGGTCGATGTGCGCGCGCAACTCCGCGTCCACCTCGCCGTCGATGTAGGCCGAGATATATTCCCAGACGTGTTGGCAGTCAATCCTCATGCGCCCCACCCAAACAGCCCGCCCCGCCTGGGCGCAAACCCTTTCAGCCGCGGAGCCAGTTCCCTCTGCAGAAGGGCTCGAGCCCGATGCAGCCTCACCTTGACCGCTCCCTCGGTGATGCCCAGAGCAGCGGCCGTTTCCCGCACATCCATCTCTTCGATGTCCCTCAGCAGCACAACGTTACGGTAAATCTC
>PMOF01000192.1:4034-5047 GCA_003162495.1 Acidobacteriaceae bacterium | reverse complement strand
TGGTGTGATCGACGAAGATGGCGTTGCCGCCCATGGTGCTGAAGCCGGCTTCAAAGCTGAGGCGCGTGCGCAGGCTGGCTTTCTCAAACATGAGCACCATCTGTTTGGCGTCGAGGGCATGGCGATACTCGCGAGGATTGCGCTTGACGTCGTGGCCGAGCTTGAGAATGGCGCGGACTTCTGCGCTGGTGAGGTCGGCGATGGAGCACATGTCCTCTCCCGCGAGGCGCGCGGCGGCGGCAAGAACATCGGGGTCCTTTTGAATGGGCACTGCGGTGTCCTGGCGATCGAGGGTTGCGCGACTAGCCATGGTTAGGTCCTCCTGGAGTGCGGGCTGGGGTGCGGGCGGCGACCTGAGTCGAACTCAGAGCGGCTGCGTGTTCCGTGAAGATTTCATCGAGCGCCGCGATGGCGGTGTCAATGTGCGCGCGTTCCACAATGTAGGGCGGCAGGAAGCGCAGCACGGTATCGCTGGTGCAGTTGATGAGGATGCGCCGCTTGAGCATTTCAGCGACGGTAAGCTTGGCGAGTTCAGCGGAATCGAGTTCGGCGGCGATCATCAGGCCTTTGCCGCGCACATCGACAATCGCTTCGTGGCGCGCGGCGAGCGAACGCAACTGCGTTTGGAAGTAATCGCCGACGTCGGTTGCATGGGCAAGCAGATTCTCCCGCTCGATGTGGTCGATGACGGCGATGGCAACCGCGCAGGCCAGCGGGCCTCCACCAAATGTGGTGCCGTGCATGCCCGGGTGCATGGCGCGCGCGACTTCTTCTGTGCAGAGGACCGCGCCGAGAGGAATGCCGCCCGCGAGGGGCTTGGCCAGCGTGGTGATGTCAGGCATTACGCCGTAATGCTGATAGGCGCACCACTTGCCGGTGCGGCCCATGCCGGATTGAATCTCATCCACGATCAGCAGCGCGCCGGTAGAACTCGCCAGGGCGCGAGCCTCAACAAAGAATTCTTGCGTGAGCGGACGCACGCCGCCTTCGCCCTGAATGGATTCGACGAGGAT
>PMOF01000192.1:0-3982 GCA_003162495.1 Acidobacteriaceae bacterium | reverse complement strand
GTTCAAGAGCGAGGAAGCCGGTGCCGATCTGCTTGCCTTCGCTGCGCAGCAGGCCCGCATGCACGCGCGCCAGTTTCAGCGCACCCTCCCAGGCCTCGGTGCCGGTGTTGGAGAAGAACACGCGGTCAAGGCCGGTGTGTTCGGTGAGGCGCAGAGCAAGCTCTGCCTGGCCGCGGTGATAGAAAAGGTTCGAGGTGTGGATGAGCGCGCGGCTTTGGCGGGCGATGGCCTTTTCAATGACCGGATGGCCGTAGCCGAGCGCATTGACGCCGATGCCGCTGAGCAGATCAAGGTACTTCGTACCGTTCTCGTCGACAACGTGAACGCCTTCGCCGCGGACAAAGAGAATGGGATTGCGCTCGTAGGTGGACAGCAGCAGCCGGGATTCGGCGGCGCGAATTTGATCGAGTTCGTTCAATTCATTTTTCTCCTGGTTCATCAGGCCACCATCACTTCGGTGCCGTGGGCTACGCGCGAGCTGCACAGGTCGGGAAGGGAACCGGCAGCCTCGGCGGGCAAAATTCTTACGCGCTTGACGCCGTTCAAAAGAGCCTCGCGGCAGGCGCTGAGTTTGGGCAGCATGCCGCCGGAGATGACGTCGCTCTTGGCCATCTCGGCGATCTGATCGATGGAGAGCCAGCGAAGCACTTCGCCGCCTGAGCCTCGAACGCCGGGCACGTCGGTCAGGAAGACGAGAGCGTCGGCGCGGCAGGCAATGGCGCAGGCCGCGGCCATTTCATCGGCGTTGATGTTGTAGTACTGTCCGTCAAATCCGAGCGCCATGGAAGAGAGGACGGGCACGCCGTTCAACTGCCAGATGGCGTCAATCCAGCGCGGATCGCTGGCGACAATCTCGCCGACGTAGCCGAGATCGGGGGCGGTACGCTTTTTGCGCGCGCGGAAGAGCAGACCGTCGCCGCCGGAGAGCCCCACTGCGGGCTGGCCGAGCGAACCGAGAGCAGCGACCAGTCCCTTGTTGACCTTGCCGGCAAGGACCATGAGCGCCACATCGCGGGTTTCCGCATCGGTGACGCGCAGGCCGGCCACGAATTCGCTTTGCTTGCCGAGCGCAGTGAGCATGCGCGTCAACTGCGCGCCGCCGCCGTGCACCACGGCGACCTGGTTGCCATCGCGGACCAGGTCAACAATGGCGCGCGTGCAACCATCCATGAGCGCCGGAGTTTCAAGGCCCGCTCCGCCGAGTTTGACGACGTACTTCATTTCTGGCCCTCCGCTTCGGGCTTCATTCGAGACCTTCCGCTTCGCCGTAGCCGAGCATGACATTCATGTTCTGGACGGCCTGCGAGGACGCGCCCTTCAACAAGTTATCAAGGCAAGAAACGATGACCGCGCGGCGGCCATCGGCGTCGAGTTGAAAACCGATGTCGGCATAGTTGGTGCGGACTGAAAATTGGATCTGGGGCAGCGTGTGGCCGTAGAGGCGCACCATGGGGCTGGTTGCGAAAAAATCCTGGTAAACGCGCGAGACGGATGCAGCTGTCTGCGGTTCGCGGAAGTGCACATAGAGGGTAGAGAGAATGCCGCGGGGAATGGGAAGCAGATGGGGCGTGAAGACGATCTGGCTCGCGCCGACGCCGATCTGCTCCAGCAATTCGCCGGTGTGGCGATGCGTGAAGACGCCATAAGCGGAGAGATTATCGGCTGCGTACATGAAGTGTGTGTTGGCAGTGGGGGGCTTGCCTGCGCCACTTACGCCGCTTTTCGAGTCGGCAACGATCCCGCGGTCGAGATCGACGATTCCGGCGGCCACCAGCGGGCGGAGTGCGAGAATCACGGAGGTTGCGTAGCAGCCGGGATTGGCGATGAGACGCGCGCCGGCAATCTGCGCGCGATGCAGCTCCGGCATGCCGTAGACGGCCTGCGCCTGCGTTGCAGTCGCACGGACCTTGATTTCCGCGGGGCGATTGGGACCTTCATCGGCAAAGGCATAGACAGCGCGGTTATCTGCCTCGTTGAGCCGCCATGCGCCGCTCAGATCAATGACGCGCAGACCGCGCGCGAGCGCCTCCGGCACCCACTCGCGAGACTGCTCGTGCGGAGTGGCGAGGAACAGAACCTCCACGCCGCGGCTCTGAAGCAGTTCCCACGAAAGGGGCTCCTGCTTGAGATCGGCGCTGCCGTTCCTGTCGGCCAACTGAGGATGAATTTCGGCGAGCGGGATGCCGCCGCGCGCAGCGTCTTTGGCGTCGACGCGGCCGGCAAAGACGGGCGGTGCGCCCTTGAGCCGGGGATGGTGCAGCAACAGCCGAGCCAGCTCGGCGCCCGCGTACCCGGAGACGCCCACCACCGCGGTTTGTACTTTGTCGGTCATGATTCCAGAAACGTCCTCAGCCGGGCTCCCACTTCGCCTGCGCGGCGCGGGTCGGCGCAGATGACCAATACGGTGTCGTCGCCGGCGACGGTGCCAAGGACTTCCGGCCATCCCTCGTGGTCAAGAGCGGCGGCAAACGGTTGCGCTCCACCCATTACCGTGCCCACCACCACCTGATTCATGGCCTGCTGCACGCGCAGTCCAAAACTCTCAATCATCTCCGCCACCGACGGAGGGCCATCGTCGGCGATAGCCACGCCGGAGCCATTTCCGTTTCCGGCGGGCAGAGCGTAACCGCCGGGCCCCTTGAATAAATGCAGTTCGTGGAGATCGCGCGAAAGAGTGGCCTGGGTCACCTCAAAGCCACGGCGGCGCAGCTTGCGGCGCAGCTCGTCCTGGTTGGAAACCAGTGAGTTGGCTACCAGATCCCGAATCGCCTTGTGTCTTTGAAATTTCATCGCTGCTTGATTTCCGAATCGATTGCTTTTCAGGGCAAATCGAAAGCGCGGCCCAAACAGCGGCCACGCTTGTATAAATATACAACAGAATTGTATAACTATGCAAAGGGAATTTTTTGGGTCCGGGCGAGAAATCAGGGGGTGAGTGGTTCAATGGCGCGGCTCGCACGGCCCCTCCGGGGCGGGCAGTCCGCGCTGCAATGCATCCCCAGAGTTCCGCTGCGCAGCACTCTGGGCTATTCTCGCTCCTCCCTTCGGGAGAGGCCAGGGCAGCAACATGAGCTGTTTTTTACTTGACAAGGGCCGTATAGTTACTCATGGGCTTCCCTTCCGGATTTTTATCGCGTGCAGAGCGTCTCTGCCCCTCGCTGCAGGGTGACGAGGCTGTGCGGACGCGCCCGGGCCGGTCGATTACGGACAGCCTGGTGGACCCTCGATTTGACTCCGATTCCTGCGGAGTCGGATTTGTGGCGCAGCTTTGGGCCCGGCCCTCACACAACATTCTGAAGCATGCCTTGTCGGCTTTAACGCGGCTTGAGCATCGCGGTGCGGTGGCCGCTGACGGCAAATCAAGCGACGGAGTGGGCGTGACCACCGCCATTCCGCGGGCGTGGCTGCTGGCACAGGCAGGGCTGACGCTGGCGCCGCAAAGGCCGCTGGGCGTGGCTGTTCTGTTTTTGCCCGTCGACGATGAAGCTCAGCGCACGGAGATCGAGGCCGCCTTGCGCGCCCAGAGTCTGGACGTGCTGGGATGGCGACCTGTGCCGGTGCGTCCGGAGGTGTTGGGCGAGATTGCCGGCTCTACGCGCCCGACGATCTGGCACGTTTTGATCACGACCGAAGATGCGGGCGGGGCGGACGACGGCAACGGATTTGACCGGCGGCTTTTCCTGGCACGCAAGCAATTTGAGCGGGCTTGTCTGCTTGGCTCTGGGCTTCCCGGTTACGTGGTGAGCATCTCGTCGGCGACGATGATTTACAAGGCGCTGTGCGCAGGCCGGCTGCTGAAAGAGTTTTATCCCGACCTGGCCGACCCGGAGTTCAAGACGCCGTTTGCGCTCTTCCATCAGCGCTACGCGACCAATGTGCTGCCGTCGTGGGCCCGAGCTCAGCCCTTTCGCGTGCTGGGGCACAACGGGGAGATCAACACCATCTGGGGCAACCGCGCGCGCATGGAAGCCCGCGCCGCCAC
>PMOF01000258.1 GCA_003162495.1 Acidobacteriaceae bacterium | reverse complement strand
GGCGCTATCGTCTAGGGGTTAGGACGTGAGATTCTCAATCTTAAAACACGGGTTCGATTCCCGTTAGCGCTACCAGCTAAGACACGCTAAAGCCCGCTCAATCAGCGGGCTTTTTGCTTGCTCAAGGTATGGCGGCGCGGATCTCTAACGCTCCGCGGCCACGGGTTCCATGGCGGGAACCGTGGCAAATTTGACAGCGCAATCTGAACGAAAACCAGTCGGATTTCGATCATCGGACACAGGTTCTGCCCGGCACTCGGACTGCGCGAGGACGCCGGCAGCAGTGTCGGCCAAAATATTGTGGCCGCGGGTGGTGGGGTGAAGATCGTCCCAGAACAGATAGGTGTCGGGGTCGACCGCAATGCCCTGGGAACTGGCGGTCACGTTCGCAAGCAAGTAAGACGAAGGCGACGCGACGACCTGATTGAAAAGAGCAAACACGTCGAGTTGTGACAGTTGAAGGCGCTTGCGGGAATTGAAGGTGGGCAGGGCAGCGAGTCCCTGGGCCAAAACACTGTTGTAGAGAATGCTCGCGTCGGTCGCGGGCACCGAGGTGGCAGGGGAACCGTTGAGGCGAGGAACCAATCCGAGCGGCGGAAGATTGGGGACGATGAACTGGGTGGCGCCGGCCTCGATGAGGCGCTGAATGTTGAGAGTCTGGTTGATGCCCGCATTGATCACGTCGTCGGAGGAGGTGGCATAGAGAATGTCGATGGCGCCGCCCCAGACTACAAACAGCGTCTTGTCGTTAATCTTGGGGTTGGTTGCCAAATAATCGGTAATCTGCTGGCCAATATTTTCCACGTTGACGAAAAGTGAGTCTGAAGGGCCGAAGGTGAAGGCCGCTGACCCCGCGCCGGTAGTGGCGAATCCGTAGGCATAATCAGTTCCGCCATCGAGCGAGTTCTTGATCTGTGGCTTCGAAGGCATCTTCCCGGCGAGCTGCTCAATCCACACACCGAAGTAGCTTTCGGCAGCGGGCAGCGTGTCTGCGCCGTCGGTGAAGCGGCCGTCTGTGTAGTCGGCATCGGGTCCCGGAATTCGCACCCCGTACTTGGCTTCGGTGAGGTGCGCGACATTGCCGGTGTCGGAGAGCGAGTCGCCAAAAACGACGATGGAGGTGTACTCCGGTGCATGAGTCGCGTCCTGAGCTTGGGACAGGGCTGCGGTGAAAGTGAAGACAATCACCGAGAAGAGGCAGAAGACCAGGCGCGGCAACGGTGCAGGAGATGTCCTTGAACAGGTGAGCGCTAAAGGCCGGCACAGTGGAGTTTGGGGGGTGACATGGATAAGCTTGCTGAATCCAGTTACTCGCATGGGGATCCCTCAATCGTGACAGAATTGTACACATAGGCCGGTTTTCTGTCATCTGCAGGATCGAGTGGACGGAGAGGCCTGGCGATCATAGAAGTTTTTGACTGCCGATGTCTCCTTTCTAGGGGGGCCGGCGAGAGGTTTAGAGAGATGAAGCTGGGGCTGGGACTCTATCGGCACATGTTGACGCGGGAGTATTACGACTTCGCGCGGCAGGCGGGGTGCACGCATGTAGTGATTCACCTGGTGGATTATTTTCGTGAGGGCGGGGCGAACCCGAGGAACAATCAGCCGACGGGAAGCAAGTATGAGCTGTGGGGAGTGGCGGGCGAGCAGGGGAAATTGTGGACCGTGGAGGAGATGCGGAGGATTCGTGCGGAGATTGAGGAGGCCGGGTTGAGCCTGGCGGCGATCGAGAATCTGGATCCGGCGATCTGGCACGACGTGCTGCTGAATGGGCCGAAGCGGGCTGAACAAATGGAGGATGTGAAGACCACGATTCGGCGCATGGGCGAGGCGGGGATTCCGGTGCTGGGATACAACTTCAGCATTGCGGGGGTGTGCGGGCGCGTTTCCGGGCCGTGGGGACGCGGGGGCGCGGTGACGGTGGGGATGGATGGGCCGGTCGAGGATGTGGCGGTTCCAAACGGGTCGGTGTGGAACATGGTCTACGACCAGCATGCGGCGGAGGGTTTTTTGCCGCCGACGACGCACGCGGAGTTATGGCGGAGGCTGGAGGCGTTTCTAGCCGAGGTGATTCCAGTGGCGGAGCAGGCGGGGGTGCGGCTGGCGCTGCATCCGGACGATCCGCCGATGCCGACGATGCGCAGGCAGCCGCGGCTGGTGTATCAGCCGTATATGTATCAGCGAGTGATTGACGCGATGCCGAGCAAGAGCAATGCGCTGGAGTTATGCGTCGGGACGCTGGCGGAGATGACCGAGGGCGATATTTACAAGGCGGTCGAGGATTATTGCCGGCAGGGAAAGATTGCGTATATTCATTTGCGCAACGTGAAGGGCAAGGTTCCGCGTTACCAGGAGACGTTTATCGACGATGGAGAAGTGGATATGACGCGGATTTTGACGATTCTGGCGCGGAATAGTTTTGAGGGAGTGGTGATTCCGGATCATACACCTCAGATGTCGTGCTCGGCGCCGTGGCAGGCAGGGATGGCGCATACGCTGGGGTACATTGCGGGGGTGCTGGCGATGCTCAAGAAAGAGCAGGTCGGTGAGTTGGGGGCCAGGGTTTTGGGGTGATGCTGATTTATGGCCTGGTGAGGGGAGCCGGCGGGAAAAGGCAATGCGTAGAAAACGGCCCGGTCAACCGTCTGCGGCCTTGCCTCGTCTAACGGAAAGAAAGTGTGTCTGGACTCTATGATGAAGCGAGATCGATCTGTTTATTCTCTCGGCGTTTTTATGCTGTTTCTGGCTTGCTTGACCGCGATCGCCCAGCAGCCTGCGGCAACATCAGAGCAGCCGGCGGCGACGTTGAAGGTGCAGGCGCGGGAGGTGCTGCTGCCCGTAACGGTGCGCGACAAAAAGGGCGCGCTGGTGACCAGCTTGAATATGGGCGACTTTGCGCTGACCGAGGATGGGCGGCCGCAGACCATCAAGAGCTTTACGCGGGAAAGCAACCTGCCTTTCCGGGTGGGGCTGCTGGTGGACACGAGCCGCAGCGTCTCCGGAGCGATGGACAGCGAGCGCAAGGCGGCGGGGAAGTTTGTGGACCTGATGCTGCCTGCGGACCCGAAAGCCGATCCTAAGGCCGACGCCAAGGCCGGCAAAGAGACGGACCAGGCTTTCCTGATTCACTTTGACCGGGAGGTAGAGCTGCTGGAGGACTTTACCAATTCGCGGGACAAGCTGCACCGCGAACTGGACGACATGGGGCCGACGCGGGCGGAACAGAATACGAGCCAGGGTCCGGAAACCAGCGGGGACGACCGGAGCAGTGGGCAGGGGTCGCGCAACCATGGGG
>PMOF01000219.1 GCA_003162495.1 Acidobacteriaceae bacterium | reverse complement strand
CAAAAGGCGGGTCGCGCCCTTCGCGAGCTCCAGGCCCCGGTCGCAAAGTTTCGCGAGCTCAAGCAAGTTCGCCAGGGCCTCGCCGAAGCTCGCGCCATGCTCACGGAAAACGACCCCGAACTCCGCGCCATGGCCCAGGAGGAGATCGCCGCACTCGCTCCTCGCGAACCCATCCTCGAAGAAGAAATCAAGGTGCTGCTGCTGCCCAAGGACCCCAACGACGAGAAGAACGTCATTCTCGAAATCCGCGCCGGCACCGGGGGCGACGAAGCCTCCCTGTTCGCCGCCGAAATTTTCCGCATGTATCAGCGCTTCGCGGAACAGCATCGCTGGAAGATCGAGTTGCTCTCGCTTTCAGAGTCCGGCGTCGGGGGCTACAAGGAAGTTATTGCCATCATCGAGGGCGAGCGCGTCTACTCGCAGATGAAGTGGGAGAGCGGCGTCCATCGCGTCCAGCGCGTGCCCGCCACTGAGACCCAGGGCCGCGTGCACACCTCGGCCATCACCGTGGCCGTCCTCCCCGAGGCCGAGGACGTGGACATCAAGATAGAAGCCAAAGACATCCGCATTGACACCTTCTGCTCATCAGGACCCGGAGGCCAGTCCGTCAACACCACTTACTCCGCAGTCCGCATCACTCACTTGCCCACTAACACCGTAGTTAGCTGCCAGGACGAGAAATCGCAGATTAAGAACCGCGACAAGGGCATGCGCGTCCTACGTTCCAGGCTCTATGAAATGGAGATGGACCGCCAGAATGCCGAGTTAGCCAAAGAGCGCAAGCAGCAGGTCGGTACAGGCGACCGCAGCGAGAAGATTCGCACTTATAACTTCCCGCAAAATCGCCTCACCGACCACCGCATTGGCCTGACTCTGCATCAGCTTGACTTAGTCATGGAGGGTCGCCTGCAGCCTATCGTCGATGCCCTCATCACCCATTATCAGGCCGAGCAGTTGAAGGCCGATAACTCGCAGGCGGCCTGATCGTTGCCCACAGTTCGCAGCCTCGTCTCAACCGGCATCGAGCGCCTATCCCTCGGTCCGCACCCTGATCGTGCCCGTCTCGATGTTGAAACCCTTCTCCTCCACGTTCTCGGTCAGAACAAGGCTTGGCTTCTTGCCCATTTGGACGACGAGTTTCATGAGGATCAGGCGAAGCGCTTTATTGAGTTAGTCGAACGCCGCTATCAAGGCGAGCCCATCCAATACATCACGGGCCAAACTGAATTCTATGGCCTTCCGTTTCACGTCACGCCGGACGTTCTCATTCCCCGCCCGGAAACTGAACACTTGGTCGCAAAAGCCGTCGAACTCGCTCCCCTTTTTCAGGCGCCGCGCATCGTCGACGTTGGCACAGGTTCAGGCGGCATTGCGATTGCCGTGGCCCACGAATGGCCGAGCGCTGTTCTTACTGCAATCGATGTTTCTCCAATCGCGCTGGACCTTGCTCGTCGAAATGCCGAACGCATCGGACTCGCTGATCGCATCCGGTTTTTGGAGAGCGACCTGCTCGCGGCGGTCGCAAACGAGCGATTTGAGATGGTTGTTTCCAATCCGCCGTATGTGCCGTCGCGCGATCGTGAATCTCTATCCGTCGAAGTTAGCGAACATGAGCCAGCGCTGGCGTTGTTTGCCGGCGAAGACGGGCTCCACATCTACAGGCGATTAATCCCGGCTGCCTTTGCTGTTTTGCTGCCGGGCGGGTTTCTGCTGATGGAGATCGGCTACGGGCAATCGGAAGCAGTTGCAGAACTGTCAAGGAATGCCGGCTTTGACCGAATCGAATTTGCTCCCGACCTGCAAAACATTCCTCGGGTGGTGAGTGCGCAGAGGCCTTGACCTCGTAAGTTTCTCAAGAGAACTCGTTACGGTCTCCGTTGGTTTCGCTCCAGTGAGGGACAGTCTCTAAAATCCCGGTGCCCGCTCGTCCGCCACGCCAAACGCCTTTTCCATCACCATGCCGGCCTGCGCCAGCGTTCCCTCGTCGAACAGCCGCCCAATCAACGTGACGCCATGCGGGACGCGGCGCGGCGGAGAGAACTTGGGCAGCAGATGTTTTGGATCGGGCGCCCAGTCGCTGCGCGCCTCTGCAACTTCTACAAATCCCGCGCGCAGCGTCAACGACGGATGGCCGGTAAAGTTGGTAATCACCAGCATCTCGTCGCGCAATGACGGCACCAGCAACAAGTCGACTTCAGAAAACACGCGCGCCATTTCCTCCGCCACCTTGCGCCGAAACCGATCCGTCTGCACGAAATCCACAGCGGACAGAAATCTCGATTGGCGAAAAACATTCGGCCACGCATCGGGCACCTGCGCCTTTAACTCATCCACGCGATGATTTAGAGTCAACTCTTCAAATGCCGCCGCGGCCTCGGCAAACAAAATCAGATTGAGCGAGTCGTACGGCCAGTCGGGGATCGAAACCGCAACCGGCGTCATGCCGACTTTCTTCACCGTATCGAGCGCTGCGCGGTCCACATCGGTCGCCGGATCCTCCTTCATCCACGCTGGGAAATATCCGACGCGCAGCCCCTTCAAATCCGCACCGGCATTGAATGTCAGCGTGCTCGGCACGCTTGCAAGATCGCCTGCATCCGGCCCTGAAATTGCGTTCAGCACCAGCATCGTATCTTCCACGCTGCGCGCCATGGGCCCGAGTTTGTCGAGCGACCAGCACAGGGTCATGGCGCCGGTGCGCGGCACGCGCCCGTAAGTCGGCCGCAATCCAGTGACCCCGCACCGCATCGACGGACTTACAATGCTTCCGCCCGTTTCGCTCCCGATCGCAAAGGCCACCAGACCCGCTCCGGTAGCTGCTCCCGGCCCGGCGCTCGAACCGGAAGAGCCCTCATCCAGCAGCCAAGGATTCATGGTCTGCCCGCCGAACCAAATATCGTTCAGCGCCAATGCACCCATACTCAACTTGGCCACCAGCACAGCTCCGGCAGCATTCAGCCGTTCCACCACCACGCTGTCCATCGCTGGCACTCGATCCAGGTAAGGCTCCGCGCCATAGGTGGTACGAATACTCGCAGTGTCCAACAGATCCTTCGCACCCCATGGGATGCCGTGCAGCGCCCCCCGATAGTGGCCAGCCGCAATCTCCGCATCCGCCTTGCGCGCCTGCTGCAGCGCATGTTCGCGCGTGAGCGTTATGACGCAGTGAAGTTTGGCGTCGAAGCGCTCCAGCCGATCAAGATAGATCTCAGTCAGCCGTGCGGATGTTATCGACCGGCTTTCGATCCATCGCGAAAGCTGCCATACCGGAGCCCACGCTATGTCTTCGTCGCTTGATGGCAGAGGCTTGCGCGTGGCCGCGCTGCGCACAAACGCGCCGTCGCCTTCATACAGGCGGCCGACCTGCGCAATATCCGGATTCCACTGGCTCGCCGGCGCCAGTGTCGTTGCCAGTGCCAGTTTGCGCGGGCCCACACGCCGCTCATACACCGGCGCCATCTGCATCTGCCAGTTGCTCGCAGCCACAGCGCGATCCGCGGCCGTCATCTCCACCTGCACCAGCTTCTCCGCCTCCGCAAAGGTCTCGCCCGACACGGCAGGCCCCACCGGCGCAGCGGTGCCAAACGCCGGCGGAGCGCCCGGCGGCAAACCTGGTTGCTGGCTCTGACTGGGAGGAAGCTGAATGGCAGGACCCTGTCCGGTTTGAGCTTGCAAAGCTGCCCCCAATAGTCCCAGAGAGCTATAAGTAAGAAATTCCCGGCGCGATCCTGACATAGTTTTTCCCTTCGAGAGAATTCTCTCAATTTATTGTTAGGTGGTTAGGTTGTCGGCCTTCACGAAGCCCGGCCCGTCTTGTTCAGGTGCCGATAAAACCCCAAATCCTCGCCGCCAATTTGCTTGGTGATATAGAGAATCTGCCCATAGTGCATGCCGAAGTGCTCCACGACTTGATAAACCGCATCCAATCCGCTCACGTCGTGACCCTGAATCTCAAATCGTTCCAGCAAATCTTTCTCGGTCAGCCGCGCAAGCACTTTCGCAGCCTCCTGCATGGTTCCGCCGAGTCGATCAAGCAGCACCGCAGCTGAAATCGATCCGGTCGCGTCAAACTCCGCCGGACGATTCCGCTTGTCTTCCAGCCGATTAAACGAGGCCACCAGCCACTGCCACGCATTCCCATTCAAATGCAGCATCAGATTCCCCACGCTGTTGCAGGCCTCGTTGGGGCGCCACCACACCTGCTCATCGGTCAAGCCTTCCACGCATCCCCGCAGGCGCGGCCAATACTGCTCCAGCAGTTTCTTACGCGAGAATTCAAGAAAGAGTTTGCTTACATCCGCATCCGTTGCCGTCATCGCTTTGTGCCTCTCCTACGAAAGGAATCGTAGCAAAGAGAACCGGCAAATTGCCGAAACCGGCGCCTCCGGCATAGAATTCCCCCTGAAATCGTTTCCACGAGGATCACCCCATGCGTTTGCCCGCTTCGCTCTCCGCCACCCTTCTCGCTCTCGCCTTGCTCCCCGGCCTCCATCAAACGCCCGCCGCAGCACAGACGGCGCCGAAGGCGCAGTTGGCCCCACCGCAGGTGGCGCAGACGCCGCCCATGGGATGGAACAGTTGGAACTTCTTCTTCGGTAAGGTCACGGACAAAGATATTCGCGACTCAGCCGACCAGATCGTCTCCACCGGCATGAAAGACGCGGGCTACGTCTACGTCAACATCGATGACACCTGGCAAGGCGAGCGCGACGCGAGCGGCGTCCTCCACTCCAACTCCAAATTTCCTGACATGAAGGCCCTCGCCGATTACGTCCACTCCAAGGGACTCAAGATCGGCATCTACTCCGGCCCTGGCCCAAAGACCTGTGCCGGTTACGCGGGCTCGCTGGGCCATGAGGAGCAGGACGCGAAGCTCTACGCTTCCTGGGGCATCGACTACCTCAAGTACGATCTTTGCAGTTTCAACGAAGAAGTGATGAACAAGCGGGCCCCAGGCGATAAGCCCGCCCAAATGCGCCTGATGGTGGCCGCCTACGACAAGATGAACAAGGCCCTCAAAGCCACCGGCCGCCCCATCGTCTTCTCGTTCTGCCAATACGGCTGGGACGCGGTCTGGGAGTGGGGACCTTCGGTAGGCGCCAATCTATGGCGCAGCACAGGCGACATCCAGCCCAATTGGGACCGCATCTACACCATCGCCAGCCAGCAGGTGGGCCTTGAGCGCTACGCGGGGCCCAGTCACTGGAACGATCCCGACATGCTCGAGGTGGGTAACGGCAAACTCACGCTGGCCGAAAATCGCTCTCACTTTTCGCTGTGGGCCATCCTCGCCGCGCCCCTGCTGGCCGGCAACGACCTGCCCAACATGAAGCCGGAGATCA
>PMOF01000126.1 GCA_003162495.1 Acidobacteriaceae bacterium | reverse complement strand
TCGGCAGCCCAACCGTTCTCGCGCACGCAGGCAACGACCGACTTGAGCGTCGCAAGGATGCGGGCGCTCTCATCAAAGGCCGGAATGACGATGCTGTATTGCGGGAACTGGGACACAGGCTCAAACCCCGGCAGATCGGCTTCGTCCTTGGCCGGACTGGAATTCCTGGCTTGATTCCGGGGGACTCTGGTCATCATATACGTCTGCGGCCGAGCCGGAGCCAATGAACCGCCCATTCGCGAGCGCTTTCCGCCAAATTGCCGGACGGCAACGGCTTAATTCTCATAAGGATTGCTTCTTTTTCGCGCTATGTCGCGTAGAATCCGGTTATGCTGTGAGCGGAGGCCTAAAGGATATGACGAAGGCAGACCTGGTGGAAAAGGTGACTCGCCTGGGCGACCTGACTCGCCGCGATGGCGAGGTCATCGTGGAGACCATTTTTGGGTCCGTGATCGGTGCGCTGCAGGCAGGGGACAAGATCGAGATTCGCGGTTTTGGGTCCTTTCGCATTCGCCAGCGCAATCCCCGCATTGGCCGCAACCCCAAGACAGGTGCGCGCGTCGAGGTCCCGGCCAAACGGGTGCCCTACTTCAAGCCCTCTAAGGAGCTGCGCGACCTGGTCAATCCTGGTGAGGCTGCCAAAGCCTCCTGAGCAGAGCCGCCGGGGCATCTTGAGCTGACTCGTCCGATTGAAGCAATCCTGCCATCCGAATCATGACGCGGAAGCCGCGCCAATTTGTTAGTGCGCCCGGATGCCGATCACGCCCATCATGCGTCCGGCATGGCCGTGCGATGCGCGATGGGAAAAGAACAGCGAAGGCTGGCAACTGGTGCAGCCGCCCGTGATTTGGATCGATCGCGGCTTGAGGCCGGCATCGAGCAACTGACGCCGGTTGGCTTCAATGATATCCAGGTGAAGGCTGGGGCCGATGGGCGAATGGCCGGGCGCGCGCTGGGTGAGAAACAGCATGGGGTATTTGGTCCGCACCGGATCGGTGTCGTAAACCTCCCGAAAAAGATCGGGAGCATAGCTGAATTGGGATTCGAAGCTCGAGAGCACTTCATCGCCCACGGCGTAGCAGCAGACTCCGATGCCGGGGCCGATAGCGGCAATCAGATCTTCCGGCCGCGAGCCAAATTCTAGCCGCATGCGTCCCACGCCCGCCTCCACAATGCGTTTAGCCGTGCCCCGCCAGCCGGCATGGAAGGCCGCCACCGCGCGGCGCTTGCGGTCGGCCACCAACACAGGAATGCAGTCCGCGGTCTGGATGCCCAGCAGCAGGCCGGCCTCATCGGTCATCAGGCCGTCGCCCCTATGCCCTTGGGGCGTAGTGAGTGGCCCCTGGGCATCGCCGCTGCCGGAGACAACCAGGACGCTTGAATGAATCTGGCGGATGGTGATCAGGGGCGTGGCCAGGTCTTCGCTGACCGCCTCGGCAAGGAGCTGGCGGTTCCTGACCACGGCTTCCCGCTCATCGGCCGCGGTAAAGCCAAGATTCAGCTCGCCCTCCGCTCCTTCAGCGCAATAGGCCCGGCTGACGCCGCCTTTGCGGGTGCTGAAACCGTGCCAGAGCCAGGAATATTTCTCCCAGCCGGGCACTGGCAGCCACTGGACGCCATTCGCGGCCAGGCGCGGGGAAGGCGCGGCCCGCGACAACTCCTTCGGTGTGGCTCGCTCAAAGCGCATGCGCCGGGTAACGCCGGCAGCCTTGCCGCGCAGGTTGCGCACCAACCCCGCATCTTGAAAAAGAGCGTCAATGGCCTTCAATTCCGGGTTGAGTTGCACTGTTACGGGGGCAGATCGAAGCATTGGGCGTCAATTCCGGCCAGGCTTCTGAGCCGGCTCTGGCTTCATTCTATTGGGGAGGGAAGAATCAAGGGTGAAAGGACGTAAAAAATTGGCCCCAAACGAGCGAATGGGCCTGCCTTCCGGCAGGCCCGCTCGAGAGGCAGATTGAGGAGGGGGTCCAGGGGGGATGTTTGAGAAGAGATCCAATTGAGGATCTTCAAAAAGGATGGTTTCCTTCTTTGAAGGGACGAAGTTCGAGGAAGCCTCTGCTTGTTATTAATTGAGATGCTAATAAATGGGAAAGGTTGCGTCGCGCGATGGATTGCGGTGGAAAATCGATAAATATCTGCATTTTTCTTCAAATCAGCCTCTTCCATTCAACAATCCGGATGCCACATTACTTTAGGCCCGCCTAATGAATTACTCAAGTTTTCAATTGGATGCTTATTCATCAAGGTTTTACACAGCTCCGCAAATTTTCCAGTCCACCAGTGCAAACCTTATGTGATCAAAGATAGCCTTTATCCGCACCGGCAAAGTTGTACCCCCCACTCGACAACGAGCCCTCCTTCGCAAAGAATCCATCCTGATTCGTCATAGTGAGCTACGCCTGACCTGCGAGAGCACGGTTGGCGCGGCTGACTCACGCAGTGTATTCTCAAGGCGCTATGAGCAATCGATTTTCGCAAACCCTCGCTCTCTTGACCCTGCTGTCGGTGGCCGCTCTTCTCTCGGCGCAGCAGCCCGCCAAACCCAAACCGGAAGACACCGAAATATGGACGCCCGTACCAAAAATAGTGACGCCCGGCGTCACCGAGGGAGCCCCGCCGTCCGATGCGATCGTGTTATTCGACGGCAAGAATCAGGACGAGTGGGTGTCTGCTCAGGACCACTCCCCCGCACAGTGGGTAGTGGCTGACGGCATACTGACGGTGAGCAAGGCGTCGGGTGTGGGCAACATCGAAACCAAGCGAAAGTTCAAGAATTACCAGCTCCATATCGAGTTCAGGATCCCGGAAAACATCACCGGCAGCGGCCAGGCGCGCGGCAACAGCGGCGTGTTTCTCGCGTCGCTCGGCCCGGGCGACGCTGGATTCGAGTTGCAGGTGCTGGATTCCTACAACAATACGACCTATGTCAATGGGCAGGGCGGCAGCATCTATAAGCAGAGCGCGCCGCTTGTGAACCCAGGTCGCAAGCCGGGAGAGTGGCAGACCTACGACATCGTGTGGACCGCGCCCACATTCAACGCCGACGATTCGCTGAAAACGCCGGCCTGCGTGACCGTCTTCTTCAATGGAGTGCTGGTGCAGAATCACTTCGAGTTGAAGGGGCAAACCCTTTATATCGGTCAGCCGTTCTACAAGAAGTACGACTCCGCGCCCATCAAGCTGCAAGCGCACGGCGACAAGAGCGAGCCACTCAGCTTCAGGAATATCTGGGTGCGCGAGCTGAATTAGGCGCGCTTTAGCACGGGCTATTTCAAGGGATACAGCTTGATGTTGCGGAAATAGATTTCTGCACCTTCCGACTGGAAGAGGATTTTGCCGCTCGAAGGGAAGGCATCGGTTCCCTCGTTGGCCAGCTTGCCGTTCACGTATTGCCAGACGTGGCCGTCACGGTTGACCAGTTCCACCACGTTCCACTCGCCGTGGGGCTTCTCCACCTCATTCACCGGGTCGCGATAGCCGACGACATTGTTCCACGGGCCTTTGTTAAAGCGGTCGATCTTGGACGCCTTGCCTTCAGGGCCGGTCACGCGAACGCCATCTTTGCCCGTGAGCGCGGCACCGTCGGTCATCCAGAAATCGCCCGTGCAGCCCTCGTTGATCTGAAACTCAATCGAGCGCGGCCACACCTTGTTTGGCCCCTGAATGTTGTACAGAATGCCGCTGTCGCGCGCCTGCCCTTCCCGCTTGCCAAACGTGCCTTCTCCCCATTTGAATTCGGCGCGAAGGTAGTAGTTTTTGTACTCCTGTTTGGTGATGAAATACCCCATCTCCGTGCCGGAGACGTGCACGACTCCATTCTCGACCGTGAATACCTGGGCGGGATCGGAGTTGAGCCCCGTGCTGGGCAGGAAGGTGTCGAACTGGTCAAGATTCCTGCCGTCAAACAGAACGATGGCTGCCTTGTGCCTGGGAATGCGGGGAGCCTGTGACTGGGCCAGAACCGAGCCCGCCAGAGCTGCCAGAAATAAGATGAATGTGGCCGCGATTTTCTTTTGTTGCAACATAGGACAATATCCCCTTGTTGCCATTTTCACCTGCCTGAGCGGGTTTGTGCAAGTCGCTTCATCCCTGATTCGGTTTTGGCCGCGCGCGCTTTTCAATCTGGCTGGTAATCAGCCCGACGGGCAGAGTGCGGACCCGCTGCGCCGTGAATCTTCCGGCGAAGTACGGGATGACGGGAGCCCCCTCAGCTGCAGGAATATCGGGGTAGCTTCACGAATATCTGGGTGCGGGAGCTGAATTAGAGTTCGCGGAGTTAATCCTCGGCAGTGCGCCTGGCGAGAAACAAAAACGCGGTAAGGCTGAAGAAGTAATTGCCGCACGCGTGCAGTGCTGCCAAGTCGGCCAGCCAGGCGGCCGTATCTTCCGCCGTGACTCCGCGCCGTCCCGGCGCAAAATCCGCAATCATCTTGGCGAGTCCCGCGGGAACCGGCTCCGGGCTGAGGCTGGCGACTGTGTACGGTTCGACTGCGAGCACGTCGAACCCACATTCTTTGAGCAGCGGCGCCAGGCGCCTTGGCAGGTAAGGGTCCGCCAGGTGCTCATCCCATGCGGAGAAGATTCTTTCGGCCCGCACCCGGTCCTTCGCCTCCCAGACCAGCGATGCCCAGTCTGTGTCCACGATGACAGCACGTCCGCCGGGCCGGAGCACACGCCTGAGCTCCCGCAGTGCGGCCGGCATCTCAGCGACAAACTCATAAACCTGCACCGAGGCTGCCGCGTCGAATGCGGCATCGGGAAACGGCATCTTTAAAACATCGGCCTCGTGAAGGACAACCTGAGGCCGTCCGGCGCAGCGGCGTTGCGCAAGCGCAAGCATCTGCGGGCTCCGATCGATGGCATCAACCCGACCCGCCGGTCCGACCTGCGCCGCCATTTCGTCTGCTAAATAGCCGGGCCCGGTCCCGACATCGAGCACTGTGTCGCCGGGATGAAGATCTAAAAGCGTCCGTACCTTCTGCCTGCGGATCGAGCTCATTGAGGAGAGATACAAAGCCTCAAGCGCGCGCGAGGCCTCGTCGTCAAAGTTGAATGGGTCGGTCACGCCTTAATTCTAATCACGGCAGCGCTCAGCCGGGCAATGCCGTTCAAGGCCGAACTGGATTAGGCCGCGCGCGCTTTTCAATCTGGCTGGTAATCAGCCCGACGGGAAGAAAGCGCACCAGCAAGGCCGTGAAGGCGCCAGCGAAGTAAGGGATGATCGTCCGCTTCCCTCGCGCGAGTGCGGCTACTCCCAGCCGCGCCACTTCGGCGGCTGATTGCCTGCCGCCGGGCATGAAGCTCTCCGAGCGCGCTACCTCAAAGAATTCGCTCTCCGTGGGCCCTGGGCAGAGCGCCGTGACCTTGACGCCGAAGCGGGCGACTTCAGCAGCAAGCCCCAGCGAGAAGAAGCGGTCGAAGGCTTTGGTGGCGGCGTAGGTGGTGAGATACGGCACAGGCTGAAAACTGGCGGTGGAGGCTAGAATCATGATCCATCCGCGGCGGCGCTCGACCATGCGCGGAACGAACAGCCGCGTGAGTCGCACCATGGACTCGCAGTTGACACGAATCTGGCTGAGTTCCTGATCGATGGGGCTGGATTCGAACGCGCCAAACTGGCCCAGTCCGGCGTTGTTAATCAGAATATCTACGGTTAGGCCAGCGCCTTCAGTCGCGTCGTAAATCTGCTGGGCCGCAGCCGGCTCGTTCAGATCCGCGAGCACGATACGGACTTCTGTTCCCTTCCCTGCAAGTTCCGCGGCCAGGCTTTCCAGCCGGTCTTTGCGGCGCGCCGTGAGGATGAGTTTGGCCCCATGCGCTGCCATTTCTCGCGCCAGCGCGGTGCCGATTCCAGCGCTGGCCCCGGTGACGAGCGCCCATTTGCCTTTGAAGTCCTGAGTGTTTGCCATCTTGAATTCATCATAGTGGAGCGGCGCAGACGACGCTGCCGGACTCTATCCGACTCGAGCGCCAAAGAGACTTCTCTTGCCGCATCCTGGGCTAGAATCTTCTTGCCGGATTGCAATCGGAACGAGTGGGATGCGCGTGCGAAAAATCTTTCAGGGCGTGCTGGAAACGATGGGCCATGTGCCCTATGGAGTGGTGGTGCGGCTTCCGTTCAATCCCAGGGAGGTTTGGGCGCAGCTCTTCGCTCCACGCTCGCATTTGCACGTAAAAGGGACCATCCGATCGGCGATTAAGGGCGCAAAGTCCAGTGAGGGTTTCCCGTTCTCAAGCACTCTGCTGGGCCAGCGCAGCGGCAGTCATCTGCTTCTAGTCACCAAGAAAATGCAAAAGAGCGCGCGCGTTGCGCCGGGCGGGCGCGTCGAGATTGTGATCGAGCCCGATCTGGACGAGCGCGCCGCGCCCGCCGAACTGGTGAAACTTCTCAGGTCAGACCGTGCCGTACTGAAGTGGTTTGATCAGCTCAACTTCTCCACAAAGAGGTACATTGCGGCAACGATCTCCGAACCTAAATCCGCGCAAGCGCGAGAGCGGCGCGCCGAACAATGGGCCGAGCGCATGATGCTGACCATGGAGGGCGAACAAGAGATTCCTCCGATTCTGAAAGTGGCCTTCGGTCGGTATCCCCAAGCTCAGCCTGGATGGGACACCCTCACTATGAATCAACGCCGCGTCCATCTGCTGGGCCTCTTCAGTTCCATGAGCCCAGAGACGCGGGCAAAACAAGTGGAGCGGATTGTCGCAGACGCGATGCGCGCCGCAGGCCGAGGCAAGGGCGCCAGGACAGCTGCCGAAAACGAAGAGTAGAGATTGATCAACGGTAAACGTTGCGGCGATTGCCAATCCGCACCACGAGGATTCGTACTAGCTTGTCTTCAATACTGGCGATGATTCGGTAATCGCCGACGCGATACTTCCAAAGGTCGCCAAGCTCTGAGCCTTTGAGCGCGTCGCCAATGCTGCGAGGGTCTTCAAGCGGAGCGACCCGCTCGAACAGGAAGCGGTTGATTCTGCGGGCAACCTGCGGATCGAGTTGGTCTAAATCGCGCTCGGCTTTGCGGTCGAACTTAATCGACCATGCCATAGCGCTTCATTACTTCCTCCAGAGAAACTGTGGTGCTCCGACCCGCACGGATGTCTGCCAGACGCTTCTCGGCAATGAAAATATCCTCCAGGTCGTCCAGATGTTCAAGGATTGCCTCACGAACATAGAAGCTCTTCGTGCGGCCGGTCTCTTTGGCCAGAGCGTCGAGACGCTTTTCGATCTCTGCAGGCAGGCGGATTGCAAGCATGATGGACCTCCTGGGATGGCGCTATACAAGTATAGCAGACAGGACTGAAGGACCAAACAACTCATTTCTGCTTAGGCTTCGCGGTTCGGCCCCTCCTGCCCGGCTTTTCGTTCTTCTCGACTCGTAGCTTCCACGCCGTACGCAATGCACCTGCGAGCAGGTCTTCATTTGCCACTGCCAGCCGGATATGGGTTGCGCCGCTTTTTCCCCAGCCGCCTCCGATCGGCAGGAATAGTTCGGGCCGTTCGGCAACAAACTCCGCCTGCTGCTCAGACGTCAGCATCAGGTTGCCGTAGCCCTGGCTCTCTGAGGCGAGCGTGGCAAAGATTCGGCCGCCGACACGAAAATCGGGAGCGCCCATGTGCGAACTTTCTTCCGCGCCTTCCAAGCTCAGCGCGATGCGGCGAAAGTCGGCTGCATTCATCCTGCAATTCTCCTTTGGCCTTTTAATGCCGGGCGTCCCCTCGGACTATGGACCTGGCGGTTAGGAGCTAGCAGCCAGAAGTTGCCCTTCGAACTCCTCGTTTAGCCAAGTCGAAAACGCCGAAAACTCCTCATCGCGGCCCAGGAAGTCACGCACCAACTGCCGGCCAGGCTTCGACCCGCCCTGTTCCAGCACCGTTTTGCGGTAACGGCTGCCGGCATCGCAACCCAACAAATCGGCAGGGTCAAACTGGGCAAAGAAATCCAGGGCGATCACCTTGTCAAACGCATAGGTGTAGTAGTTCGATGAATAACCCATGAGATGCCCGAAGCTGGCGTACATGCGATTGCCTTCAAACCAGGTCCAGGGTTGCAGGCTTTGATAGAGCCGCTTGGTTACGGCATCGAGATCTAGCGCGGCAGGGTCCTGATCGTGCAGATCGAGTGAGAGAGTAGTGTAGTAGAGCTGCGAGCGCACCCAGTCGGCGCGGCCAAAGGCGCCGGCCAGCTTCATCTTCCGAATAATCTCCGCGGGCAGCGTCTCACCGGTTTCATAGTGCTTCGCAAAAGACTGGAGAAGTTTCTCGTCGCGGAAAAACTCTTCGAGCAACTGCGACGGCACCTCGACGAAGTCGCCCTCGGTGGCAAAGCCGCTGAGCCCCGCCCACTCGGTTTGACCGCCCAGGATGGCGTGCATCAGGTGGCCGAATTCATGGAAGTACGTGATGACGTCGGAGAACTGCAGCAGGCCGGGATCGGCGTGCTGATTAGACAGGCTAGGGCTGGACTCGGCGTAACCGCCGCCGGGGAAGTTGCAAATGAGGCCCGCCTCCGGCATGGATCGGCCGCGCACGCCGATCACCACCGGCGTGGCGGAAAACCACTTGTCCTTGCCTTCGCGGGGATGCATGTCCAGATAAAAGCGCCCCACGGCCTGGCCGCCGTCAAAGACCTCGAAAACCGACACGTCGCGGTGCCATCCGGAAGCTGTGGAAGGCCTGAACTCAACCTTGAACAAACGCGCCGCGGTCTGCAACACGCCCGCCTCCACTTGTGCATAGGGAAAATAGGGCCGCACGGACTGGGAGTCGAAGTCGAAAGCCGAGCGCCTGAACTGCTCATACCAATAGGCGCGGCTGGTGATGTCGATGGCCTTGAGATCCGATTGCCGCCGCCGGGCAAAATTCAAAATCAACTCGTGTTCGCGCCGCGCGCCCTCGCGGCTGGCCTTGTCCAGCTTGGCCAGGAAGGTGCGCACATTGGCTGCCGAGCCCATCATCTGGTCGGCAGTGGCCAGATCGGCCCAGCTGCGAAAGCCCAGCACGGTCGCGATTTCCTGGCGCGTGGCCAGCAGATCCAGAAGAATCCGCTGGTTGGCCGGGTAAGCGCGCGTGTTATAGGCCAGGAACATGCGCTGGCGGACCCCGGCATTGGAAGCGAAGGTCATGATCGGCTGCATGTCCGGCGGATCGGTGGAAAGCGTTATTTTGTTTTCCCCGCCCGGTTCTAATGGCTGGGCCGGATGCCGCGCCAGGTAGTCCTCCGGCAGGCCGTCCAACTCGGCCAGCGTCGCCTCGATGGTCTTGCCGCCCTCCTGGATGTTGCGGCTGAACTCGAGCGACAGGCCAGTTGCCTTCTCGTGCAGCGCCTGCAGGAGGTCGCGGGTCGCCTGGTCCTTGTCCACGCCCGCCAGGCGGTAGCTTAGCAGCGTGCGCTGGACAAAGTGCTGCGTTGCCGGGCTGGCGCCGTCGAGGCGGATGGCCGCCAGTGCTTCGTAAACCGGTCGATTGAGGCTCAGCGCGCTGGACGCCATGGCCACCCGTTGCGCCTCAAGCTGGGCCTGATCGCGGACAGCCTTATCGGCGGCAACGGAGTTGAGGATGCCGGCCTGCGCGCCGGCCAGGCTCAACTGCTCCACGGCCTCGTCAAACAGCAGCAGGGAGTTTTCCGGGGTGCGCGGGTCTTCGACGACCAGCAGCGCTGCCAGAGAGGAGTCGTGCGCCGCCAGCCGGGCGTCTACCCAGGCAGTCAGCGACTCAGCGGATGCGGCTCCGCCGGCTTCCCAGGCGTGACGGTCTTCAGATTTCGCTACGGCGGCAAGGTTTTCAGCGGACATCATGGACAAATTTCCTCCAACCTTCTAGGGTGCCACAGTGGGCCCGGTTCGGACCGCGGTAACCTCCGAATCGCGGGACAAATCGTTCTTTTGTTGCATCCTGGCAACAACCCCTTTAAGATGCGTCAATTGATAACCATGCCTCTGATTGCGTCCAATACGCCTGTTTCCCCTTCCGCGCCGGCCCCTGCTCCGGCCAGTGCGCGGCTGCGCGTGGGCAAGTTGTGCGTGGCCATTCAGGCCGGTTCGGTCGCCGAAATGGTGGAGCGGGCCACGGCTGCGCTGAACGACTCAAA
>PMOF01000113.1:14353-16319 GCA_003162495.1 Acidobacteriaceae bacterium | reverse complement strand
GCCCGGACGATTGCCGACCGCCTGGCGCTCCTGAAGGACGGCTGCGTGGCGGCTGAAGGGACTTTCGAGGATCTTCAAAAGAGCGATATCGCGTTCGTGCAGGAATTTCTAAAGCAGGCCTAGGAGGATATATGTCGAGAGTGGCACGGCTGGGACTATTCATCGTTGTGGCTTTGGGAATTCTGGCGGCCGGCGTGTTCCTCATCGGGAGCAAGGAATATCTCTTTCGTTCTACCTATCGGCTGCAGGCGCAATTCAACAATGTAGCGGGTCTGGTCAACGGAGCCGATGTGCAGGTGGGCGGGGTTCTAAGCGGAACGGTGCACGGCATTCAATTGCCTCACAAGCCGGGCGATAAGGTTACCGTCATCATGGATCTCGACAAGTCGACCCACGAAATTATCAAGCAGGACTCCCTGGCTTCCATCGAAACCGAAGGATTGCTGGGCAATCAGTACGTGGCGATATCGTTTGGATCGGAGGGGCAGCCCGACGTTAAGAATGGCGAGACGATTCAGGGTCTTCCGCCCCTGGTCATGTCGGACATGCTCAAAAAAGCCAGCGGCATTTTGGATAGCAGCCAGCAAGCGGTTCAGAACGTGACCGAGGCCACCGGACATCTCAACTCGGTAACCGGCAAGATCGACGCGGGTAAGGGAACCGTGGGCGCGCTGGTCAACGACAAGCAACTCTATAGCAACCTGCAGCAGACCACGACTGCCCTCAATGCAACCGTTCTGAAGGCGGAGACCGGGGTCACCGACTTCCAGGAAAATATGGAAGCTCTCAAGCATAACTTCCTGTTGAGCGGTTATTTTAAGAAGCGGGGGTACGAAGACTCCGCAACCTTGGCAGCGAACAGCATCGCTGATCTCCCGCAAGGTACGCCCGAAAAGGTGTTCACTTACCCAGCCAAACAATTATTCGATGCTCGCGACTCGGCCAAACTCAAAGACCAGAAGTCTCTGAATGCAGGTGGTCAATTTCTGGCGCAGAATCAGTTTGGAGTTGCGGTCGTCGCGGTCTCCGCGGGCATGGAAGGCGATACCCAAAAGGACCTGGTGCTCACCGAGGCACGCGCAGCGGTCATACGTGAATATCTGGTTCAGAATTTCGGCTTTGACGATAGCCAGCTTAAAACTTTGGGAATGGGCAAGCAGTCAGGTTCGAGCCCGGACGCGGAGTGGGGATCGGTCCGGATTCTTATCTTTCCGCCCGGGACAGCGATACCGCCGGATAGGCCTTCACCGGCAGATAGCTCCTCCACATCGAACCAGGTTCAGCCGGATCAGGTCACTGCCGCCGCAACGCAGAAACAATAGTGCAACGGGCGAGTTAGCTTTGTTTGATTTCGAACTTATTGATTTCTCCCATTGTCTTCACCTCGGCTCGTGAGCAAATAAGCTCAGCCGCGGCCTACATAATTTGAAATACTCATCTTGAAGGAGGGAGCATTTCCTTCCAGCCCTCTGCTTGTTCATGAGCCAATCGGCCTATCGGTGTTTGCCTCTCGAGTTGCCGCGAAACTCAATCGCTGACATTCAGGCTAGGTCAGGCAGGCTAAACACTCAAACACATTACGAAATGAAGCCAGACAGAGTAACAATGCCCTTGGTTAGGATCGGCTTCAACATATGGAATGGAGAGTATGACGTGCCACTGATCAATATTGTGATCGCAATAGCCGTAGTTGGCCTCCTGTTATGGTTGGTGAATCGCTACATACCCATGCAGGGAACCATCAAGGCAATCCTGAATGCCGTTGTCGTGATCGCGTTGATCATTTGGCTCCTCAAAGTATTTGGGCTCTTGAGTCAAGTTACACAGTTTCGCGTCGGCCACTAATCGGTGAATTTTCAATCGGCCCGATTCGCAAGCGGCCAGCAGAAAGCAAGCACAACGCGACGCGGTAGATCACTGTCTGCGGCAGATAGGGCCGGATCCAGCAGCCATCGTCGCTTTGATC